>BOBW01000001.1 GCA_026002595.1 Spirochaetia bacterium
CCGGGGATAAACCGGTACCAGAATTGATATAGGTTATCTGTAACGATATATATTGATTTGTTTCCCCGCCGCGCCGTTTCAGTAACCGGAATCACCCGTTACAAGGTCCGCGGGGCCGAAGCGGAGCGGAATCTTGCCAAAACAGAAGAAAACATGCGCCAGGTTGAGGGGGTTTTGGGGGAAGTACAGCGTTCCTATGACACCCTCAAGGTCCAATCGGAAAAAACCATCAAATTCCGCGCCTTACGGGAAGAAATTTTCCAGTTGGAGCTTGATATTCAGCTTTTGCGGCTCAAACAGTTCAAATATGAGCGGGATGAGCGGAAGGATACACTGACCAAGCGCAGCGCCGACCGGGATCGCATCCGGGAGGAAATGGAGAAGGCCAGTAAATCCCTGGAAGAAAACATGGACGAAGTGAACTCCATGGAAGAAAAGCTTGTTGAATACCAGAAGAACATCTACGGCCTTGCGGTGGAAAAGAACGCCCGCGAAAAGGAAGTCAAGCTTTTTGCCGAACAAAGGGCGGAAAGCAAGGCCAAGATCGACCAGAACGAAGGCCGTGAACGGGCCGTGGGCATCAAAATCGATGAACTTATCGAGGATGCCGAGGAACAGGACGGGGTGGTCCGGGATTTACGCAAGAAAGTCGCCGATATCGAAGACAATATCCGCTCCTTTGAGGAAAGTATCCAGCTTGCCGCCACCCGCATCGGGGACAACGAAGCCCAGGTGCGCCATATCGAGGATGAAATTCGCGGGATTGAGCAGGAACAGGCCGTTTACGAGAAGGACCTGGAAGCCATCACCGATGACATTGTCGCCGCCCTGGACGCGGGCCTAAAAGAAGCGGGCTACTCCGCCGCCGAGCGCCGGACCAATGAGGCGGCCCTGGCGGAAACCCTGGGCCGGATCAAGACCCTCCTTGACGGCCGGGAAACCCTGATCCGGGACCTGGCAGCCGCCGCTGAACGGGGCGCCTCCGGCACTGTCCCCGCCGAACTCAAGCACATTGCAGAAAGTCTTGCCGCGTTCCTCGCCGAAGTTTCCGGGGATACGGGTAAAGCCCTGGAACTTTTTGAAAGTTACCGGAAAAGCACCCCTTCCTTTATCGATGACTTTTTGGCCCCTGAAGGTATCATCACCAAGAAACGTGCCCTTGACGCCAAAATCCGCGCCGCCAAGGACGGCATTGAGGATCGGCGGGAAAAAATCCGGGGCCTTCTGGGGGATAACGCCGACCTCAACACCAAGATCAACGAGTACCGGGCCACCCTGCAGGACCTCCGGGTCAACCGGGCCCAGATGAGTGCACAGGCCCAGTCCGCCGAGGAACAGGCCCGGCTTATCCGCCGGGAACTGGCCGGGCAGGAGGCTCTTCTCAAAAACATACGGGATGAACTCTTCCTTGACCGCAAGCGCTTTGAAGAAATCAACGAGCGGATAAGCGACGCCGAATCGGAACTTGCCGACATCGAGCGGAAGGGGAAGCAGCTTACCGCGGACCTGGAAAAGCTGGAACAGGATATCGCCAAACGGAACGGGGATGTGGCGGGTAAGCAGGCGGCCATCAAGAAGAGGATGGAGGAACTTGCCAAGGTCCAGGAAGTATTGGAAAAAATTCACCTTGAACTGGTCCAGTCCGAAACGGAAATCAAGAACATTCAGGACAACTTCCGGGAAACCCATTCCCGTGACCTCATGGAATTTGAGGAACGGATCTTTACGATCACCACCCCCGCGCCGGAACTGCGGGAAAAACTTGCCGCCGCGCGGAGTGGGCTTCGGGACCTGGGCTCGGTGAACCTCATGGCCCCGGAAGAATTCGCCGAGGTCAAGGAACGGCACGACTTCCTTACCGCCCAGCTTGAAGATCTGGAAAAGGGCCGCAAGGACCTTGAAAACCTCACCGCCGAAATCCGTGCGGAATCCTCAAAACTTTTCCTCGCAACCTACAACAAAATAAAGAAGAATTTTCACAACCTGTTCCGCCGCCTCTTTGGGGGCGGCCGGGCAGAGCTGCACCTTATCGACGACAACCATGTGCTGGAAACCGGGATCGAAATCTACGCCCAGCCGCCGGGGAAGAAGCTGGAAAATATCAACCTCCTCTCCGGGGGCGAGCGCTCCATGACCGCAGTTGCCCTCCTCTTTGCCACCTACATGGTAAAGCCTTCGCCCTTCTGCCTTCTGGACGAGATCGATGCCGCCCTGGATGAAGCCAATGTAAGCCGTTTTGTCCAGCTCCTGCGGGAGTTCGGCAGCGCGAGCCAGTTCATCGTCATTACCCACAACAAAAAAACCGTCACCGGCGCAAGCACCCTTTTGGGTGTGACCATGGAAGAATCCGGTGTGACCAAGGTTATTTCCGTGCGCCTTGAAAACGAAGACCGGACCGCCGCCACTCCTGTGGAACAGGAACCCTGGGAAGAAGAGGACGTGGAGACCGAAGAAGGCCGGGAACTCCCCATCGGCATTGATGACCCCGCACTGGTAAGCGAAGCGGAACTGCGGCCGATAAGGGCGGGTCATAACGGGACGACAAAGACGGAGACTGCGGGACCGGGGGAAGGCGCAGAAGCCGAGCCACAAGAAGAAAAAAAAGAAGCCGGAGAAGAATAAATACAACGTACTTGACTATCTCCTGTTTGTGTATTATGATTCAGTGTATCGTGATTCAGTGAACTACAGTACACTGAATTATGATACAGTGAAAATACAGGAGGGCCGGTATGTTTGTCGGACGGGAAAAGGAATTAGACAACCTTAATACGCTGTATACCGGCAACGCCTTTGAGCTTGCGGTTTTTTACGGACGCCGCCGGGTCGGCAAAACATCCCTCATAACCGAATTCATCAAGGATAAACCCGCTGTGTTCTTTACCGCACGGGAAACCAATGCCGCCGAAAATTTGACGCTTCTCAGTAACAGCATCCAGTCATCCCGGTATGAGGCTGGACAGGCGCCGGTTTTCAGAACCTTTGACGATGCCCTGGATCACCTTTTTAGCATTGCGGAAAACAAACGGTTTATCTTCGTTATCGACGAATACCCCTATCTGGCAGAGGCATGGCAGGGGATATCTTCGGCGTTGCAGGAGAAAATCGATCACCGTTCGGAAAAATGCAAGCTTTTTTTGATACTCTGCGGCTCCTCAATGTCATTCATGGAAAATCAGGTGTTAGGATATAAAAGCCCCCTCTACGGAAGGCGTACCGCCCAATACCGGATAGGGGCGTTCAGTTTTTTTGAGGCAAGGGAATTTTTCCCCGGCATGAACCCTTTTGATGCAGCCCTTATTTATGCCATAGCAGGGGGTATCCCCACGTACCTGAATCTTTTCACCGGCAAAGCCGCGCTGAAAGACAAGGTAATGACACATCTTTTAAGCCCCTCGGGTTTTCTCTTTGAAGAGCCGGAAAATTTATTGAAACAGGAACTGCGGGAACCGGCACGGTACAACGCGGTCATCCGGGAGATCGCCTACGGAAGCACCCGGCTTTCCGATATCGCGTCCCAGACGGGGCTTGAAACCGGTACGGTGAGCCATCTTCTTGACACCCTTATGCAGCTCGGCATTGTTGAACGGGAGATACCGGTTACTGAAACGGCGCGGCGGGGAAACAAATCAATATATATCGTTACAGATAACCTATATCAATTCTGGTACCGGTTTATCCCCGGTTTGATTGATATCATTCAACTGGCCAATCCCGAAAAAGCCTGGGAATTTATTGAGGAAGGATTAACCGCCTACATGGGCAGGATCTTTGAAGATATTTGCCGTCAGTACCTGTGGCGGGAAAACGCCGCGGAAAGGCTGCCCTTCTTCTTTCAAAAAGCAGGCCGATGGTGGGGTAACGATCCCCTGCGGCATGAGGAATCGGAAATTGACATCATCGCGATCCGCGGCAAAAGCCACGCCCTGTTCTGTGAATGTAAATGGAAGAATGCGGAGACGGGCAGGGATGTGCTGGATGCCCTTGTCATGAAGGCGGAACACTTTCATTTTGAACAGAAATTTTTCCGCCTTTTTTCCAGGGCACCCTTCTCTGCAGCCTGTAAGAAGGCGGCGGAAGAAATGGGGAATGTCAAACTGGTCACTTTTAAGGAAATGTGCAAAGAAGATATATCCAAAATTCCTTAAGCCGTGCTATACTGTTAAAGAGTTTTGAGAAATAACGGGAGGTTCTAAATGGCCCTTGTTCACACTCATTTTTATTCCGCCGCATTGGGGATGCAGCGGACCATTGACGTGGTGCTGCCCCAGAGCGCCAGCGGTATCGGCGTTGGGGGAACGGAATCGGGAGGCAATATCCCGGTGCTCTACCTGCTCCACGGCTGGAGCGACGATCACACCATCTGGCAGCGGCGCACTTCCATTGAACGTTACGCCCTTGAAAAGGGCCTTGCGGTGATCATGCCGGGAAGCGATCTGGGCTTCTACACGGACATGAAATACGGCTACGACTTTTGGGAATTCTTCAGCAATGAACTGCCGCAAATCGTGGCGGAATTTTTCCCCCGGCTTTCCACCAAACGGGAAGACACCTTTGTGGCCGGGCTTTCGATGGGCGGCTTTGGGGCTCTCAAGCTGGGCATCAACTGTCCTGAGCGTTTCGCCGCCGCCGCGAGTCTTTCCGGCCTGACCGACCCGCTCTGGCAGTACCGAGCCAACAGGGTGAACGAGGACTGGCTTAACATCTTCGGCGACGAGGATGAGATCCGGGGCAGCAGCAGTGATATTCACTTCAAGCTTGAGGAACTTATCGCATCCGGCAAGCCCATGCCCCGGTTTTACCAAACCTGCGGGACCGAGGACTTTCTTTACGAGATCAACGTCGCCTTCCGGGATCGCTTTAAGGACCGGATCGATCTGACCTACCATGAAGAACCCGGTATCCACGAATGGGGCTACTGGGACCGTAACATCCAGCGGATCATCAACTGGCTGCCCATCGCCGCCAACAGTGATTCTGCGAAAAGCACGACAAAGGGGGCAAAGTAAATGGCATTGATGGAAGTGGATTTCTTTTCCCAAACCCTGGGCCTCAACTGTCAGGCCAATGTGATTATCCCTCAAAGCAGTTCCGGCATCGGCGTGAAGGGCAGCGACAAACAGGATCGGTATCCGGTGCTCTGGCTGCTCCACGGCGCGAGCGACGATCATACGATCTGGCTGCGCAGAACTTCTATTGAACGTTACGTGTCGCACCTGGGTATCGCGGTGGTGATGCCTGCGGCCCATTTAAGCGGCTATGTTAACATGGCCCACGGTCCAAAATACGCGGACTTTTTTACCGATGAACTGCCCAAAATCATGCAGGATTTCTTTCCCCTCTCAAATAAACGTGAAGATAACTACGTTGCGGGCCTGAGCATGGGAGGCGCAGGCGCCCTGTCCCTTGGACTGAGCCGGCCCGATGTGTTTTCCGCCATCGGCTGTTTTTCCGCGGGGAACCTCAATGTGCGGGATACCTCGGGAGCGCCCCGCGCCGGAGTCCAGCGGAAATCCGGCAAGGCTTCACGGGACCTTGCGGTTTACGGCGTGGAAGACCGGGCAAAACTTTTGGGCAATCCCGAATACGATTGCTTTGCCAAGGCTGAAGCCGCCATCGCCGCAGGCAAAATTTTGCCACGGATTTTCCACAGTATCGGTACGGAGGACTTCCTCTACGATAACGCGAAAAAGACCGAAGCCTGGTTCAAAAGCCATCCCCAATTCGATTATACCTTCCATGAAGCCCCCGGCGCACACACCTGGGAATTCTGGGACGAATGGGTGCAGAAATTTCTGAAATGGCTGCTGCCTGCCGCGTGAAAATTGTAGCCGACCTTCACATCCATTCCCACTACTCACGGGCAACCAGTGCCAGGCTCACCCCGCCGTATCTGGATCGCTGGGCCCGGATCAAAGGCATAGACCTTGTGGGAACCGGGGACTGCACCCATCCCCGCTGGCTTACTGAACTGCGGGAAAATCTTGATGAGGCCGAAGAAGGTTTCTACACACTGAAAGAAAAAGTCCGCAGTGATTTTGATGCCGGTTCTGCGTTGACGGAGGCAATTCCCAAACCGGGGGCAGCAGCAACTCTGCATTCGGAAACAGCATTGCTGTGCCCGAAGGACGGCCTCCCCCGTTTTGTCCTGACCGGTGAAATCAGCACGATCTACAAACGGGGAGACAAGACCCGCAAGGTGCATCATGTTATCATCCTGCCGGATTTCAGGGCCGCCGCCGCTTTCCAGACCGCCCTTGAACGGGTGGGTAATATCACTTCAGACGGCAGGCCCATTTTGGGAATTGATTCCCATGATCTTCTTTCCATCCTCCTCGAAGTTGATGAACGCTCCATTTTGATCCCCGCTCACATCTGGACCCCCTGGTTTTCAGCATTGGGGGCCAAGTCGGGTTTTGATTCCATCGAAGAATGTTACCGGGATCTTACCTCTTTCATCCCCGCCGTTGAGACCGGGCTCTCATCCAACCCGCCGATGAACTGGGCGGTTTCAGATCTGGATCGATTTTCCATTATTTCCAATTCCGATGCCCACTCCCCGGATAAGCTTGGCCGGGAGGCAACGCTTCTCGAAATGGATATTTCCTATTCCTCATTTAAGGCGGCTTTAAAAACAGGGATTCTTTCTACCATTGAGTTTTTTCCGCAGGAGGGAAAGTATCACTACGATGGACACCGCAAGTGCGGCGTATTTCTCAGCCCCGAAGAAACAGCGGCTATGGCGGAAAAATCCGGCGGTGTTTTTGACGGCCGCTGCCCGATCTGCGGCAAGCCCCTTACCCGCGGCGTCATGGGCCGGGTATTGGAGCTGGCGGACAGGCCGGTGAACGAAGAAGAAAAATGCCCCACAGAATGCGGCGGAACCAACAAGCGGCCCTATCATTCACTTATTCCCCTGCGGGAAATTCTGGGGGAACTCCTGGGGACCGGACCGGCCTCAAAAAAAGTTGACGCCGCCTACGGCAATCTTATTGAAAAAGCAGGGAGTGAATTTTCCATCCTGATGAACATGGACGCCGGTGAAATAGAAAAACTAAAAGTCCCGGCTGTTTCCGGGGAACTCCTTGCGCAGGCCATCGGCAAAATGCGTTTCGGGGAGGTGACCATCAGCCCCGGCTATGACGGGGAATACGGGGTAGTCCGGGTTTTCGCCGTTGGTAAGGCGCCTGTCGGTAAAAGTGAAGGGGCGCTTTTTGAGAGCCCGGCGGCCGGTGAGGTTTTTTCCAGGCAGGATCCGCCGGGCGATGCAAAACAGGAGCCGTTTCGTAAAAAACAGAACAGGAAACCGCAAAAAGAACAGACAAAGGCCGATACGACTGATGCCGCGAAAACTCACGGTCCGGCAACATTTATCCCCGATCCTGATCAGGAAAGAACCCTGGCCGATGAGGGCCGCAGGACCATTATCATCGCAGGGCCCGGCACCGGTAAGACCGCACTCCTTGCTTCCCGAATCGGCGCCCTTGTCAACAGCGGTACTGCGCCCTCATCTATCCTTGCTTTAAGTTTCACCGTGAAGGCCGCAGCGGAACTGCGGGACCGGATCGCCGCACGGGAGGCGATCCGCAGTAATGCTGCTCCCGTAACCGCAACCTTCCATTCATTATGCTGTTCGATTTTGCGGGAACAAAAATCAAACACAAGTATCCCGGAAGATTTTAGAATTATTGGTGAAGCCGAAAGGGATCAGATACTTCGGGAACTTTGTTCTGCGGAAAATAATGGTGCCGCAAAAAAGATACGGCCCCAGGGCCTGGGAAAATATATTGAAGAGCGGAAACGGTTCCTCCTTTTCCCCGGTGAGACCGTACCGAATTTCAGCGGGGCCGCAGCTTTTCTGTCATCCCTTGCGGCGGAGATGGGCCTGGGTAAAACCGATCCTGAAATGGAAGTTCTCTACGGGCAATACCGGAACCGTCTCCGCGAATCGGATATGCTGGATTTTGATGATCTTCTTGCGGGTACGGTGCGGCTGCTGGCAAGCCGTGAGGAAATTCTGAAAGCTTACCGGGAACGGTTTTGCTTTGTTTTTGTGGACGAATACCAGGACATCAATTTTGCCCAGTATGCCCTGATCCGGCTGCTGGTGCCGGGAGAACCCGGCGTTGATGCGGGGGAATCTCCGGCCCTCTGGGTTATCGGCGATCCCAATCAGGCCATCTATGGTTTTCGCGGTTCTGACAAACGTTTCATCGACCGGTTTCAACAGGATTATCCCGATGCCCGGCGTTTTGAACTTACCCGCAGTTTCCGCTGCGCCGCCTCCATTATCAAGGCCGCGGGACAGCTTACGGGGACCAGCCTGCGGGGCGAGGAAAAGCCGGTGGACCTTTTCCGTTCCGAATACCCAACAGAAAAATCCGAAGCCGAAGGCATTGCCCGCCGCATCGCCGCCCTTATCGGCGGGACATCCTTCTTTGCCCTTGACAGTAATGCTGCGGGTGGCGGCGCCTCAGCGCCGGAAGACTGCGCGATTTTGATCCGTGCCGGGACCATGGCGGAGGCTATCATCAAAGCGTTAAAGGATCACGGCATCCCCTTTGACCTTACCGGAGAAGAGCCCTGGTGGGAGGATGAACCGGTAAAGTCCCTGATAGATTTACTGCGGGATCAAAGGGCGGCTGATATAAACGGTGCCTGGGAATTGCTGCTCCGCAACGGCGCCCTCAGCCTGGGTAAGAAGAAGGAAATGCCCGATTCGGTAAAACGGTTTATCGCTCTTGGGGAAATGTTTGAGAATATCCCCGCCCTTATTGACGCCCTGTCCTATAGCGGCGCCGAGGGACTGCCCGCAATAAACAAAAGCGGGGTCAGGGTTATGACCATCCACGCATCCAAGGGCCTGGAATTCGATCATGTCTTTGTCGCGGGGCTTGAGGAGGGCATGCTCCCCTTCACCCTTTACGATGAATCCGTTACCGCAGATCGCATCGAAGAAGAACGGCGTATCCTCTACGTGGCCATGACACGGGCCAGAAAAGGTCTGAACCTTTCCTGGGCGCGGTCCCGGAATTTTCGGGGCAGAATTCTATCAGGCGGCCCCAGCCGTTTTTTAAGTGAACTTGAAAAGATCATTCCTCTTTTGCAGGATCGTCCGCCTGCAAAAAAAGACCCCCAGATGGCGCTGTTTTAATAAGGCTAAAACCCTTTTCCGCTTAACTCTTTTACAATGTTTATATAAATCATAGGGATATCGACGCCGGATATTTTTCTTTGCTTCGCGTCAATAATTTCATCGTGGGAGATACCCCCTTCGATCTCAAAATAATTTCCCCATTGGGCGGATTTTTCGCTTACGATGCCGTCATTTTTTCCGCTGATCTTTTTTACATAGGGGAAGGTATAAAAATATTTGAGATCGTCAAAGGCATTTCTCATCGCCGAATAGTAAGTCTGATAGAAAACCTTTTCATCGCTCTTTACAAGTATGTTAAATGCATTCATGTGTTTTGTTGTCAGTTGATAGATCACTTCGTATATATCTTCTTCCCGGGCGCCGTATAAGCGGCTGAAAGTTTTCAGTGCATTTTTTTCAAACCGGGGATTGGCAATGCTTTTTTCATAAAGCAAATCCGCAAATTCCCAGCCGTGATGGGGAGTTGAGATCATGGTCACGCTGGCTACCCTGTCCCCCAGTTGATATCTCCAGACAAGGTAACGCGCATCAAGCCCGCCCTTGGAATGGCCGATGATATTTACCTTTTCCTTGTTCGTTTCCAAAAGTATCTCTTCTATTTTGTTTTTCAATATTTCCGCATTTGTCTCGTAGGTACCGATTCCCCTGGTGTTGCCGAAGTAGAGGTCAATGCCCGCCGAGCGGAGCACATCGGGGATTCTGCCCCAATTGTCAAAGTCTTTTATTTCTTCATGGATGTTCAGGCCCTGCACCAATATCACCGGGTACCGCAGATCAATTTTTTCATTTTCTGGATACTGACTGTCCTTTGCTGAATTAAGGGATGAACAGCCTGAGAAAAGAGTTATTATTATAACTATTAAGAGTGCCCTCATGCTGCTTACTATATCATATTGGTGGTTTCTGGGAAGGACCCGCCGCCCCTTGACCCTCTCCCCCCATACCTTTAGATTTTTGATATGGGAATGTATCGGCCCCTTCGGGGGATTCTTTTTTTATATGAATGTGTCCGCCTGGCTGCGCTGGTTTGGGCTGTCGGCCTGACAACGGGGGAGGGGGCGGCTTTTCCTGTTCTGGTGTATGGGGTGGCGAATGCGCTTTTCCTGCTGATGGCCCTTTTTGTGCGGCTGGACCCGATTCGCTATGGTGTCTATGTCCCCCTTTATACGGCGGGGAAGGTGATTGCGGCGGTTGCGGCCCTGGGCTGGTGCGTTTTTTCGCGGGAGCAGATTGTTAATGCGGTTTTTATGGAGGATGACAGCATGCTGACGGCGCTGGGCCTGCTCATCTGCATCGGCCTGGGGGATATTCTTTCTGTCTGCGGCGGCGCGGTGCTTAATAGAAGGCTGAAGCGGGGGGAAACGGTTTTACCGCCTGAGGCTGCCGAGCCCGCGGCCAACAAGCCGGCGGCTATCAAGCCGGTTGAGTATGAATTATAGAAACAGAACCAACATAAATTTTTTGTAATCCGAGCCGGTTCCAAAATTAAGAATTTAACCACAAACCACACAAAAAACACGAACTAAATGATCTTTTTGGTGTGGTTCGTGTCGTTCGTGGTTAATTAATTTTTATTTTGAAACTGGCTCATCCCGATAAAAAAAGCCGTCCCAAAGGACGGCCTTTTTTACGTTACTTCGCTTTTCGGCCGGGCTTTTTTCCTGCGGCGGCCTTTCCGGCGGCTTTCTTCGCAGGGGCGGCGGACTCCTCAAAGCGGTCAAGGGCGCTGGCGGGGAATACCGCCGACTGGGCCTTGTTGTCGGTGGAAAACCACACGGTGGTCACCAGTTTGGCATCAATTTCTACCGACTGCGCTACCATTTTGGGGCTGTTCGAAAGCCCGGAGGCAATAACCACATCCCCAACCAATCTTTCCGTTGCACGTACACTCATCAATGACTCCTTAAAAATAGTCTCAAAGTTAAACTTGTATTTAACCATATCACGGAATCATAATTCATGCAAGACTATTTATTGGGTAAAAAATGCATATCTTCCCCTAAAGCGGGTACTTTTTTCACAGTTTCCCGTGATTTTCCCGGTGAATCCTGCGGTAATCTGATTGGCACGGTTCTTGCTATAGTAAAAGTATGAAAAGAAACACTATTTTTACAAGATTCATTTTGGTAACGGCCCTTGTCCTGGGCATTTTGCTTTCGGGATGCGGGGTAAAGAAAGGGACCGGCGGAAAAACCTACGAGTTTACCACCGTCAGTCGGGGGACCCTGGAAAAAACGGTCAGCTCCACAGGCACATTGAACCCGGTGTCTACCGTTAAGGTTTTGCCCCGCATGAGCGGTAAGGTCGAAAAGATCTTTACCGATTACAATGCAGAGGTCAAGGCGGGGGACGTGCTGGCGGAGCTTAACACCGATATGCTCCGTTTGCAGCGGGAACAGCAGATGGCGTCCGTAGTAAAGGCCCGGGCCAACTACGAATTGCAGAATCTCAATTATCAGAACCAGAAAAAACTGGCGGATAAGGATCTTATCTCCGCGTATGACCTTACCAGCGCACGAACGACCTTGGCTATACAGAAGGCGGAGCTGGACTCGGCGGAGGCGAGCCTCCGGGTCATTGAAACCGAGATCAATCAATACGCGTATATCACCAGCCCTATCGACGGCATTGTGATGGAACGAAATATCAGCGTGGGTGATACGGTGGTGGACAGCTCCAACAGCAATTCTACGAGCATTTTTACCCTGGCGGAAAATCTTGAGGAGATGCAGATAGAAGCCTCTGTCGGCGAACTGGACATAGCCTCGATACACAAGGGGCAGCAGGTGCGCTTTACCCTGGAAAGCTTACCGGGACGCAAGTTTACCGGTGTGGTGGAAACGCTGCGGATGGTACCCACGGTTCAGAGCAATGTGGTTTCCTATACGGTGATCATCAATGTAGAAAATCGTGACGGCACGCTCCTGCCGGGGATGACCTGCGCGGTGGATTTTATTGTGGAGCAGCGGGAAAACATTCTTATGGCGTCTAACGCCGCCCTGCGGTATCAACCTACCGGCCTCAGCGCCGATGAAATTGCGGACATGGTTTTTAACGCGGGCTTAAAAGACATGGATGAAGATCAGCAGAAGGCCGCTATAGAGGCCCGCGCCCAGACAAAAACCACTGCGGCTGCCGCGGCTACTACGACGCAGACGGGAACCGGTATAGCCGGGCTTGTTAGTACCAGCGGACAGGGAGGACCCGGCGGCGGACCCATGGGCGGCCCCGGCGGAGCCCGGGTAATGGAATCGGGAAGCCAGAGCAGCGGGCGGTCCAGCGCGGCGGCAAGCACGGTGGTCATGAAAAATCTCTGGTACCTTAACGGCGAGGGCAAGCTTGAGGTGATGCGGGTACAGACCGGTATCACTAACGGTACCAGTACAGAGATCCGTCCCACCGAAGACCTCGAAAAAATGCAGATCGTTTTGCGGGAGAAAATCTAATGTCCAATGCAGTGATAGAACTACGGGGGATCAAACGGATCTACAAGATGGAAGGAAAGCAGGGTGAAGAGGCGGTGGTGGTGCGGGCCCTGCGGGGCGTGGACTTTTCTGCCGGGGCCGGAGAATTTGTCTCTGTCATGGGACCGTCGGGATCGGGGAAATCAACCCTGATGAATATTTTAGGCTGTCTGGATAAACCCAGCGAAGGAACCTATACATTGGACAACATAGAAACTTCGACATCAAGCCCGGACACTTTTGCCTACATCAGAAACCGGAAAATCGGTTTTGTGTTTCAGTCATTCAATCTTTTGTCCCGCACCACGGCGCTGGAAAATGTGGAGCTTCCCCTGTTTTACCGCCGCCGGGAAAAAGATGAAAAACGCCTGAGCGCCGGGGGCCGAAAAGAGCGGGCCGCCAGGGCCCTGCGGGAAGTGGGGCTTGAGAAACGGATGGATCACTATTCATCCCAGCTTTCAGGCGGACAACAGCAGCGGGTGGCCATCGCCCGGGCCATGGTGAACGATCCCGCTTTTATTCTGGCGGATGAGCCCACGGGAAATCTGGATACGGGGATGACACTGGAGATCATGGGACTTTTTCAGGAGCTTAACAGCCGGGGGAAAACCATTGTTATGGTAACCCACGAGCCGGAACTGGCGGCCTACACCAAACGGATCATCACCCTGCGGGACGGGGAATTGGTTTCCGATAAGCAGGTGACGGAACGGCGCAGCGCATTGGACGATCTGGCGGCGTGGAAAAAAGACCATGCCTTATTGGCGGGAGGGGCAGCATGAACCTGGCGCAACTACTGTATACCTGCTTTAGGTCTATCCTTCGTAACCGGATGCGGAGCCTCCTAACTTCACTGGGGGTGATCATCGGCGTGGGTTCGGTAATCATCATGGTGGCCCTGGGGGAAGGATCACAACGGGCCATTGAATCGCGGATATCCTCCATGGGGACCAACCTTTTAACGGTGATGACCCGGCGGACCATCAACCGAAGCGGCGGGAATGTGCAGTTTCGTTTCGCCGCTTTTACCAAGGCCGATGTGAAAAAGCTTAAAGACGAAGCCAGTTATACCGCCGCCATTTCCGGGGTAACCCAGAGCACTCTTAACGCGGTGGGTACCCAGGGAAACGCATCGGTGCAGGTTCAGGGGGTGGAGCCGGATTACCTTATCGCCCGGAGCTGGCCGGTGGACGAAGGTGTTTTCTTTGACGAGGAGGACCTCAGCGACCGGAACCGTGTAGCGGTGCTGGGGCGCACCACGGCGAAAACTTTATTCGGCAGTGCCGAAGACGCTATAGGGCAGCAGGTCAGGCTTGGCTCTGTCTACTTTGACGTTATAGGTCTTTTGGAAAGCAAGGGCGCAGGCATGAACGGCCAGGATCAGGATGACATCATTATGATCCCCCTGGATACGGCGATGACCCGCTTAAACAACACCAGTGACATCAACTCCATTGTCATGAGCGTGGTGAACAAAGAGTATATGGAAGCGGCGCAAAAGGAAGCGGAACTGATCCTCCGGGAATCGCGCAAAATTGCCGAAAGCGCCACGGCGGATTTTGACATCATGAATCAGGCGGATATGATCGACATGGCATCGGCAACTTCAAAAACACTGACAACGCTGCTTGCCGCCATCGCCGGGGTGTCTCTTCTGGTGGGCGGCATAGGGATCATGAACATCATGCTGGTATCGGTTACCGAGCGGACAAGGGAAATCGGTATCAGGATGGCGGTGGGCGGACGGAAGCGGGATATACTTTTTCAGTTTCTCACCGAATCGGTGATTTTGAGCCTTATGGGCGGCTTTATCGGTATAGGCATGGCGTTTTTGGTCTGTAAGGTTTTAACGGTCATGGGTATTCCCACCTCGATAAGCCCGGTGATTGTCACGGGATCGGCGCTTTTCGCGGCGTTGGTGGGGATTTTTTTCGGTTTCTATCCGGCAAGAAAAGCGGCGGGTTTATACCCGATAGATGCACTACGTTATGAATGAGGTAAATATGAAAAAGATTTTTTTGATACTGGCAATAGCTTTCTCATCTGTGTATTTCATCGAAGCAGAGACACTAACGCTGGAACAGGCGCGGCTGCTTGCGCTGACCAATTCACGCAGCATTGCAAAGGATAATCTTGCAATAAAGAACAGTAAGCTGACGGAGCAGTCACAATTCTACACGAACCTGCCGTCACTTTCATTGGGGGCTAACGCGGCAATGACCCTTTGGAATTCCGATGGAATGGGAGAAAAGAATTTAGCCGATACCCTGACTGCCGGGGCGAGCTTGAGCGTTTCACAGAAGCTGTTTAACGGCGGGAAGAGCCTTGTTCAAAAGGCCATTAACAGTATCGCGGTGGATATGGCGGAGAAGGACGCGCTGGCCGATTATTTTGCCGTCCTTAATGCGGCGGATACCGCTTACTACGAACTGCTTCAGGCGGCGGCAAGCCTTGAATCGGCGGAATCGGCGCTGCAGACCGCAGAGCTCAGTTTGAGCATTGCGGAAGTGCGGTCACAAAGCGGCATGATGAATCCCGGTGATTATTTGCAGGCCCTGGCGGAAAAGGAATCCAAGGAGAACGCCCGGAATCAGGCAAAACGGGATCTTCTATTAAAGGGCGTAAAGATCCGGAACCTTACGGGCCTTAAGGAAGTTCCGGTTCTTGAGGCGCTGGATTTTGAGGCCCATGAAGCGTTGATCACGGGGCTTGCCTTATTAACCGAGACGGAAACCGATGTCCTTTACGCCAATCTGCTGAGGACCTCGGCGGCGAACAACCCCACTCTGGCGAAGGCGGTTCTTGCCAATCAGCAGGCGGAAAAAAATGTTGTCCTCGCGGCACGGGATTATTCCCCTTCCTTAAGCGTCTCATTCTCCACAGGTCTCAATTATTCTGTTGCCAACGGACTTGAACCTTCAACGGGAAAGCTTTCCCTGAGCGGCAGTATTCCTCTTGATTTTTGGGTAACGGCGAATAATGTTGAAAAGAAACGGGTGGCACAGGATCAGGCGGCGCTTGATTATTTTGAGGCGGAGGAGAACCTTGAAACAGAACTGCAAACCGCTTTGCTGGACCTCATCGCCCAGGCGGGATCGGTCCTTTCAACCCGCAGGGCCTATGAATACGCGGAAAAACATTTTGAGTATGTGATGGAACTCTTCCGTCTTTCCCAAAACTCCGTTTCAACCCTGTCAGATGCATCGGCGCTGGTAAGTTCAAACCGTAATCAGCTTATCCGTTCCCAGTACGGCTTTCTCCTGAGCCTTTCAAAAATCAGAACCCTGGGGGCCTTTGCGGAGGAAGATGCCTTAATCGATCTGTTAAAATCTACGGGTATCAGGTAATATCAATGAAGAGGTTAATGATGAAAATTCCTCAGCGGACATCCTCATGGATCGCCGCATTTCTCGGCTGGGTTCTGCTTTCCGTGCTCACGGTCTTTGTCATCTGGAGCCTGCGGGACCGGGCGCGGCTTATCCGGGACAATGACAACGAACGCATCCTCAACGCCCTTTTTACCAGCCAGCAGGATTTTGATGATTTCGGCTCCGCCATTGAGGCGAACCCCGTGCTGGCGGAACGGATCGCCGGGTTCGCCATTTACGGCAGGGACCTTGCGCCGATCTATATCTGGGGGCAGTCCCCTGAGGTTTTTGATGAGGGGATGCTGGAGGGGACCGCCTACGACCGCTTCGGCCGCTATACCATTCCCGACCGGAAGGGCCGCAGGGTGCAGTTTGTCATCCGTACCGAGCGGATGTTCATGCTTTCGGCCCCGCCGCCCAATAAGGCAAACAACCAAAACCGCGAGCGCAATGCCCAGCGCAATCCACTCCGGCAGAATAACGATCGTGTGGTTTCGCCCTTCTTCAACGCACTGGCGGGGAGCGCCTGGTTTTACATCAATATCTCCCATCCCGCGTATTGGCGCACCAATACTTTGACGGCTATCTTCTTTCCTTTTATTGAGCTGATTCTGCTGGCCCTGGTTTTTTACATCCGCCACCTGTACCTCCGCAACCGGGAGTACCGTGAGCGGATCGAAGCGCAGGCGGCATCGATTGCGGCGCAGAAAAATCTTGTGGTGCTGGGGACCGCGGCGAGCACCCTGGCCCACGAGATCAAAAATCCCCTTTTGTCGATTAGGCTCCAGACCGGCATCCTGCAAAAAATAAACGGTGAAAACGCGGGGGATGAAATCGAGCGGATCAACGAAGAGGTTGACAGGATTTCCAGCCTGGTGTACCGGGTGAATGATTTTCTGCGGGACGCGGCGGGGAACCGGATCGATCTTAAGGTGTATGATGTACTTGCGGAAGTTTCCCAGCGGCTCTGCGGCAGGAATATCATCAGCGATGATTCGATCCGTGACGGCGTGATCCTTGCCGATCCGGACCGGATTCGTTCGGTTTTTGAAAACCTGATCCGCAATGCCCTGGAAGCAGGTGGACCGCCGGAAGAGATCGGCGCATCAATTATCAGGAATGCGGGCAATAACAGTATTACTATCAGCGTTGTTGATCGGGGCAAGGGCATCAGCGAAGCTGATCTGAAACGGGTCTTCGATCCCTTTTTTACCAGCAAGAGTACCGGTACGGGGATCGGCCTTTCGATCAGCAAACGTTTTGTTGAAGCCGCTGGCGGTTCCATTGAATTGAAAAACCGGGAGGGCGGCGGCGCGGCCGCGGAATTACTGTTTAATGAGGATAAATAGGTGCGTGTATTAATTGTTGATGATGAAAAAAACATCCGTGAATCGCTGAAAAAATATTTGAGCCTTGAGAAGATCGATTCGGCGGAAGCGGAAAGCGGCGAATCGGCCTTGAAACAGCTTGAAACGGAAAGTTTTGACGCGGTGATACTGGACCTCAAGCTGCCGGGGATAAGTGGGCAGGGGGTTTTGGAATGGATGCTGAAACAGGGCATCCCTGCCCCGGCAATCATGATCTCCGCCCACGGTGAAATCAGTGATGCGGTGGATGCCTTAAAGACCGGGGCAAAGGATTACCTGGTAAAGCCCTTTGATCCCGCGGAGCTGGTGATACGGCTCCGGTCGCTGGTGGAAAACAAGCGCCGGGAAAATGTGATCGAAGCGGACCGCCGCACCGCCGGCGGGATCATGCAGGTGGGGGACACCCCGGAGATGCGGAAGTTGTCTGTTCAAATGGACAAAATTGCCGCCTCCGATGTGACGGTGCTTATCACCGGGGAAAGCGGCACCGGGAAGGAAGTTGCCGCCCGGGAAATCCACGCCCGCAGTGCGGACCGGGACGAACCCTTTGTGGCGGTGAATATCGGCGGCATCCACGATGGGCTTATGGAGAGTGAACTCTTCGGCCACGAGAAGGGCAGCTTTACCGGGGCTGTTGGCCGCAAACAGGGGCTCTTTGAACTTGCGGGCAGGGGCTGTCTCTTCCTTGACGAAATCGGCGAAATGCCCATGCCCCTCCAGGTAAAACTCCTGCGGGTCTTGCAGGAACGGAAGGTCAGGCGGCTCGGCGGCGTGAGCGACATTCCCATCAATGCCCGGATCATTTCCGCCACCAACAAGAACCTGGAAACCCTGGTGCGGGAGGGCCGCTTCCGTGAGGATCTCTACTACCGCCTCAACGTGCTGCGGATAAGCCTTCCCCCGCTGCGGGACCGCCCCGCGGACATCCCCCTCCTTGCCGCCCATATCCTTGCCAAACGATCTTCCCGGTCCGGCGCATATACCCTGGACGATGGGGCCCTGCAAAAACTTTCCGCCTATCCCTTCCCCGGCAATATCCGCGAACTGGAAAATATCCTTGAACGCGCGCTGATTTACTGCGAAGGAAATGTCATCCGCGCGGAGGATGTTGATCTGCACGAGAGGGCGGCGTCCATGGCTGCTGCTACGCCGCCGAAAGCCGTGTCCCCGGTGCAAACACCGCGGCCCCCGGCAGACGTGGAATCGCTGCCTGCAGAATCACTATCAATGGATGCGCTGGAAAAGAAGGCCATCATTGACGCGCTGGCCCGCTGTGAGGGCAACCGCACGAAAGCAGCGGAACTGCTGGGCTTGAGCCGAAAGACCATTTTGAATAAGATAAAGGCCTACGGACTTTAAGGGGGAATCAATGGAACAAAAAAAACTGCCCGATCCTTTCATGGGGCCTGACGGGACACGGATTACATCACCCGCCGAATGGCCCGCCCAGAAAAAATATTTAATGGACATGCTTGATCATTTCCTCTACGGCCCCATGCCGCCGCAGCCTGAAAAAGTAAGCGGCACGGTTATAAAGAGTGAGAAAATTTACAACGCCGCCATTGCCGACACGGTAAAAATAGACTGCGGCAAATTCCAGTTCGAGGCTTCAATAAAGCGTCCCGATAAACCGGGGAAGTTCCCGGTTATCTGCGGCTACACCATGGAACCTGTTTTCAGCGTAAAATCTTTCCCCGCCGAAGAGGAAGCCCTCTGTGAACGCGATTATGTCCTGGCAACCATAAACGTCAACGCCATCGCCTTTGACAAAAGTGAGGGGGGCGGCCCCATCTACGATGCCTGCCCGGAATTTTCAGGCAAGGCCATCATGGCCTGGTCCTGGGGGATCATGCGGCTTAACGATTATCTTTTGCAGTGCGATTTTATCGATCCCAAAATGCTGATTGCCGCAGGCTGTTCCCGGCTTGGAAAGCAGACAATCTGCACCGCCCTGCATGACGAGCGGATCGCCCTTGCGGGTGTTGCAGGTTCAGGCTGCGGCGGCTTCGGCAGTTTCCGCATTTTGGGCACGCTGAAAGACGGACAGACACAGGACTCAACAAAAATGGAAACCATCGGCAGAATGTCTCAAGTCTTTCCCCACTGGTTCAGTGAGAACATGCTGCCCTTTGGTTCCCCGCAAAGTCCGCACCCGGTATTAAACGAATACCATTTACCTTTTGACATGCACTTTGCCCGCGCATGCCTGGCGCCCCGTTATGTGCTGACATCCAATGCGCTTGAGGACACCTGGGGTAATTTGTACGGTGACTGGGGGACATATCTTGCTGCGCAGGAACTGTATCAATTTCTTGGGGCCGAAGATAATACCGCGTTTTTCTACCGGCCCGGTACGCATCGTTATGATGAATCGGAATTTCTTGCCCTGCTTGATTTTGCAGACGCCAAATTACGGGGCCTTTCTCCGAAAGGTATTGCCGATTTAAACAAGGCTGTTTTTACGGCCGGTAAAAAGGCGTTCTTTGACTGGGAGCGGCCCTAAGCATCAATGTGTCATACTATAAACTTCCACTGTACTCATATTACACCCCTTATTGGTTGATACAGTTCAGGCCGGCGGTCTTCCATGCGAATCCTGTGTATGTCCCATTCCCTGTGCAGATCAATATCACAATAGAGGATCTCCGCGCTTTCTGCACCGGCCATGGCAAGAATACCGCCTTCAGGATCAATTATACTGCTGGGGGTCCGCAGCCCCTGTATCGGCCCATTAAAGGGAACCGCCATTGCGCCCGCAACGTGGATGCCGTTTTCGTAGGCCCGGGCATTGGCGTAAATTGCTTCCCAGCCCCAGGTAGGGCAGATAACAAGGGCCGCGCCCCCTAAGGCCAATATTCTGCACACCTCAGGAAACTGCATGTCCCAGCAGATACAAAGGCCGATCTTTCCAAATTCAGAATCAAAACAGCCAAAGGTATTGCCGGGTATAAGGTTTTTCTTTTCACTCCCCGCCAGATGGATTTTATCATAGGTGAGTATTGTCTCCCCCTGCCGGTTGATTATCAAAAGTGAGTTGCGCATGGTCCTGTCCGGCAAGGGGCGGTATACCCCCGCCGCAAGCCAAATCCCCTTGTCCGCTGCAAATTGAGACAAGCGCCTGTTCAATACATCATATTCCCCAACAAGCAATTCCCAGGGGGAAAAATCCAGCCATTCAGGCGGTCCGGGGAAGTTTATCGCCTCGGAAGTTACCAGAAATTCTGCGTTTGTTGACGCTTCTTCCATGAGGAAAAAATTCTGTTCAATCATTTGATTCTGTAATGCATGGACTTCATCAAACCGTAATGTTTCCCCGCAGAAGAAGTCATACAGCCGGTTTTGTTTTTCCTGCAGCAGCGCAAGTTTCATCGTAAACCAATCCTTTAACCGTCCTGACAAGCCTATTTTAGAATGATATTCCACGTGTATTTCCCGATACGGATATTCCCCTCTTCAAAGGTATTTATCCGCTTTCCATTGATAAGGATATTCTCAAAGGTAACACCGGTAACGCAGCGCTGTTCATCGTATCCCTCAATAACGGAAGGATTTTCCGGCCAGCCGGTATAATCGTAACAGATATTCCTGAAGGTGACATTCTCTATCCCCCGTCCCGGACCGCTGCAATATTTTTCATTGAATAACACCCGGAGATTGACAAGCTGCCCTTCCGTGATGTTTTCAATGCGGATGTTTTCAAAAACCGCGTTCTTCACCAGATTATGATCGCCTGCACTGAAGGCAATGCAGCCCTGATAGTTACGGTCATCCTCATCATGTTCCAGAATATCAATATCTGAAAAGCGCAGGTTTTCTATTACATTCCCTTCGATTTCCGTATTGCCGTGGGTTCCGATGTTTATTGGGTGGGCAATGTCCGCCCAGAGAATGGCATCCCTGATGGTATAATTTTTCGCATCGCCGTAATAGTTCCACCGGTGTCCGTAAATCGCGATACAATCATCGGAATTACGCATAAAAATATCCTGTATGTCCACATTGGAACAGCTCATAAAATCAAGGCCGTCGCTCCAGCCTTCGCAGCTAAAGGACTTAAGATTGCGGATATGTATACCGTCGGTCTGTCCGCCGCAAATGGTATAATGATGGGGGTTAATAACCGTAATCCCCTCAATCTGAATGTTTTTGCTGTATTCCAGCAAAAATCCCTCCTGGGGATGATCCAGAATGCCCCGGCCGATAAACCGTACATGCTCTGCGTTGTTACAGACAAATTTCCCCCTGACTACGGCGCCGGGGGCCAGATATACGGTTTTATTTGAAGGGATATTAAAAACGTTTTCCTTGTTTTCCGGAGTATGTATCCCTTCGCCAAAATAAATGACATCCGGGTCACCGGAATTTGGTTTTTCGGTTTCCGGGGGATTGGCAAAAATATGGAGATTGTGCTGCCGGTCGCCGTTGACTTCCACAGATAACTTTGCGGGCATGGTAAGAAAAAAGGAAATGTAATTGCCCTTTACCACCGGTGTTATTCCTTTGGCAAGGGGACGGATTTTCACACTGTTCAGTATTCCGTAATTCAGCTTTATCCGTATTTCTACTTCACCGGAAAAATCGAACATCACCATGGAGGCGTTCTGACGCTTATCCATATCAACCGTCACCGTGTATTCGTAGAGATCCTGCCAGTCCCCTCCGCTCAGACGCACGCATACACTAAAGTCGTTGTTGTGATGGGTGTACCGGATACTGTCGGGGATGGGATACAGCGTTAATTGGTTAGCCTGATGCATAAAAAACAACTCCTTAAAAAAGGGCTGCCCTTTTCTGATGGACAGCCCTTTCTTTTTAAACCAGGAAAAACATCAATTTGCGTTTTTTGCATTAAGGAACATCTGAACTTGATTGATAAGTTCCGCCCGTACCTTTTCAAGCCCCACCCTGGCGGCTTCGGTGTGCCACTGGTTTATCATTCTAACAGCTTCATCGGCGCTATACTTTGAGATAATAAGCTGAAGCTCATTTGACAGGGCCGTAACGTTTGCTATCTCTGTCTGAACATTTGCCGGATTAAAGGCGAAACCTGCCAGGGGGCTTAACTGATAGGTTGAGGAATCATACATATAATCAAAACGCTTATCAAGGTCCGCATTCGAAGCGGCAAATCTGCTCTTGCGGATATAGGCCGGGTTCAGGGTGAGCGAATAGGGGGGCATAACGTACTTTACATTGTCCGCAAGCGGCAGTGATTCATAGCCGTCGGTCCCGATGGCAGCCCAGTCCTCGCCTTCAATGCCGTACTGGAACAGGTCATGGCCCTGCTGGGTACCAAACATCCAGTCAAGGAAATGCATAACCTCATCGGTTTTTGTTGACCACTCGGGAACCACCAGCCAGTTGTTGGTGACCATATCACATATAATGGCCCCCTTTTCCAGATTGCGCTGGGCCGCTTCAATGACATAGAATCCGTACTCCGCATCGGGATATTTACTTAATGCTTCTTTTACCCTGGATTCCAGCTCACTGAGGGTAGAATAGCCCGCAAGATATTCCCCTAATTCCGTTTCCCCGCTGCCCCGGATAGGGGAAAGGAAGCGGTTCCACTTATCCGCCCGCACCGTAGCTATCTCGGTGATAAAATCATACCGGTATCCCTGGGGCATTTTGGCGAATGCATCCGGGGAATCCCCTGCAACCACCGCGTTCAGCACCGTCTTTCTGTCCGGGCTCAACCCAATATAGACATGGGTCTGATCGCCAAAAACATTGGTACTGTCCTGGGAGAATACGTTATCATGCTTTCCCGAATAGAAGGGGCTGTTCATGCGGAAAAAATTCCACATATTAAGGCCCAGCCATTCCTTCCCGGCCTGGTCCTTTTCCCCCGCAATAACGGTATCAAGGTATGCGGTGAGACTCTGCTCATCGGTTATGGGGGCGCAGCCGTACTTTTTTCGCAGGTCCTCCCGGTACATGATGCCGCGGGTATCATCAAAATATTCCGCCAGGTTAATGCCAAAAATTCCCTTTAAATAAGAACCATCATCCAGACGCACATAGGTTTTCATGGCTTCTACAAAATCCGGGGGAAAGGCCTTCTTGAGGCCCGGATACTCATCGTTGTTAAAGTATTTGCTCAGATCGGCAAAGGTTCCCTGCTGTATATATGATGCAAGACCGTGCCAACTGCCGCAGAACATAAGATCATAATCTTCCTGGGCAACCAGGGCCATGGAAAGTTTGTCCCGGTAATCGCCGCCGGTAACCCATTTAAAATCAGGATTGATTTTAGCCATCTCAGGATCATCTTTGGTAAGTTCCCTGTATTGTGCCAGCACCTTGTCCAGATTTTTGAACTCGTTCATGATACGGATAGTAATGACAGCGGTCCCGCCCGTTTTACTATCAGTACTTTTACTGCAGGCAGCCAGACTGAAAACCAGCGCTCCGATTAGTCCCATGGTCAAGACCATGCCCGGTATTTTTCTTTTCATCATCTAATTCCTCCAATTGCTTTTATGACCCCGCCCTACGGCACGGCCGCTTATCCTTTTATGGCGCCCACAGTAAGGCCGGCGGTAAAATACTTCTGCACAAAGGGATAGAAAAGTACCACCGGTCCAATGGCGATAACGGTTGTTGCCATGCGCAGGGAATTCGCCGGAATATCACCCAGGGGAACACCGGTACTCCGCGCCATTTCCCGAATCGCTTCGGCGTTCCGCAGCATCCGCATCAACAGGTATTGCAGGGGGACAAGATCCTGATTTTCTATATAGAGCATGGCGTTAAACCATTGATTCCAATACCCTAATGCATAAAATAAACTGATGGTGGCAATGCCGGGAATTGATACGGGCAGTATGATCTGCCAAAGAATCCGCCCGTCATTGGCGCCGTCTATATACGCCGATTCGGATAGTTCCTTGGGAATACCCGCAAAGAAATTCCGCATAAGGAACATATTCCACGCCCCAAAGGCCACGGGTAAAATCATGACAAAAATATTGTCCTTCAATTGCAGGGTCCGGGTAATCAGTATATAAGTTGGCACCAGACCGCCGCCAAAAAGCATGGTAAAATAAACAAAGAAGGTAACATAATTCCTGTACTTGAGCTTTTTCAGGGACAAGGGATAGGCCATGGTGACGGTCAGGAACATACTAAAGAGGGTTCCTGCGGCGGTAATAAAAATAGTAATACCGTAGGCCTTGAATATCTGGCTGTCCCCAAGCACTATCCGGTAGGCGTTAAGGGTAAAATCTTTGGGAATGATGGGAAAGCCGTTGGTGGCAAAATTTGCCTCCGTTTCAAAACTGCTTCCTATGACGACCGCAAACGGGAAGATGCAGTATATACAAAAGATCGCGGCAATACCATAGACTACTATCCTGAAAAGAACTTCGCCCTCCGGTTTTTTCTTTTTACTCACCGACATATCCCTCCTTAAAACAGCGTTGCTAGAATAGCGCCACTAGAATAGTGCAGCATCAGGCTCAACAAGTTTTGTCAGCCTGTTGGTCAGCATAACGAGCATAAAGCCGACAAGGGATTGGAAAAGCCCCGTAGCGGTGCTCATGCCCAGGTTGTTTAACTGTCTAAGCGCCCGGTAGACAAAGGTGTCAACCACATCGGTCGTTGCATACAGGGTCGGATTATCCCCGATAATGGCGTAAATCATGCCGAAGTCGCCGTTAAATATCCTGCCTATTGCCATAATGGTCAGCATAATGATGGTTACCTTGAGGAGCGGCAGGGTTATCTTTGTTATCTGCTGCCATCTTGAAGCGCCGTCAATTTTTGCAGCCTCATACATTTCCTGATCCAGTCCGGTAATGACCGCCACGTAAACGATGGTCCCGTAGCCCGCGCCCTGCCAAATCTTGAGGAACACGAATATGGCGGGCCAAAACCTGGCGTGATCGTAAAAATGCGGGTTCTGCCCTCCCAGGGCGGTGATGATTTTCACCAGCATGCCGCTTCCCCCGATAATACCGCTCAGAAACAGGGCTACCACCGTCCATGATACAAAGTGGGGGAATATGGCGATGGTCTGTACCGCCTTTTTATAAGCGCTGTTTTTGATTTCCGAAAAAACCAGCGCCAGGGCTACCGAAAAGAAAGTCGAGGCGGCTATGAACAGGACATTCAGAAAAATGGTATTAAAGAATATCCTGCCTACGCCGTTGTAGTTAAAAAGAAACTTGAAGTTATCCAGCCCGGCCCAGGGACTGCCCCAGACACCAAGCCGGTAACTGAATTTTTTAAAGGCGATGAGGACCCCATAAAGCGGTACATAAGAAAACAGGATTACCCAGGCTATACCGGGAAGCATCATCAGATAGAGAAATTTATTGCCGCCTATTTCGTCTAAAAAGGATATCTTCCGCTTTTCCATATAATCAGTCCTTACCATGCAATATCAGGATTGGGCTTCTCATGGCCATCCTGACAAGCCTAAGCCCGGCAAAGACCGCCGCATAGTCCCGAATTTTAAATAAAGCGGCTAATCGTTAAAAAACGAACCATGAGGGCGGCTGTGGATTCGGATATAAAAGTTCTTTTTTTAACTTTTTACTGTTTGTTAAAATTCGGGGCTGGCGTTTTTTTCAGGGCGGATTGATCATCATATAGATATGAATAACACGGGGCCATGCCCTTCGTTATAAAAACCATTTTAAGGAGTCGGAACATGAAGAAAGCGTTTTTGATTGCATTATGCGTTCTCGCGGCGGGCGCGATTTACGCAGGCGGAAGCAGGGAGACCACAGGTTCCTCTGGCGGGACAACCATTAAAGTGCTGTTCAAGGGGCCAAAGGCCGACGGCTTTGACGCCGTCTATCAGGAATACCTGCGGCGTACAAAGGATACGCTGAATATCGCGCTTGATATTACCTTTGTTGAACATGCCGACTACAGGGATAAACTCAATCTGGAAATAACATCAGGCACCGATTATGATCTTGTCTATGACGCTTCCTGGCTGCGCCTGCCCGTGCTCGCGGCGGACAAGTATTATGCCGACCTGCGATCATACTTCAATAATGACGCATACCCGGGATTGAAAAAGGCGTTTTTGCCTTCTGTAATGGAAAATAATGTATGGTTCGACAGGATGTGTTACATACCGCTGTACCGCGCTTATGGCAACGGCGTTCCCGCGATACATTACCGGCAGGACTGGGCGGATAAATGGGGCATCGGCCAGATTGACAGCTATGAAAAAATGGAGCGCTATTGGGAAACCGCAAAGGCCCAGGGCATTCTTCCCTTTGCGGCTACCAATACGCGCGGTTTTTTCCAGACATACACGGTCGGCGGCGCTTTTCCCGGAGCGCCAAAAGCGGGTATTCAGAATTTTGCCGTGGCAGGCGTAGACTTTATGGTGTATGTTAAAGATGGTAAACTTGTCGCGGTTGCGCCTCAGGGCGCAGGGGATGCGGCGTTTAAGGATTTCCCGGCGCCCTGGAACCGGGACTTTGCGATGGACCGTTTTGAAAAGTTTGTTGAATGGAACAAAAAAGGTTATATCAGCCCGGATTCTTTAACCGTTACCGACGCAGCCGCCCCCTTCAATGTTGGCCAGGCGGCTTCTTATATCGGCACCCTTGATGATCTGGAATCCATCCTGCGTACACTGCCCGATTATTCCCCCGAAGCGGTTCTGGGAGATTTTCTTTACGATGAAAGTATCCGTAACATGCGGCCCGGTTCAATACCAAGTACATTGGCAGGAAACAACGGCATGGCCGTTCCGGAAAGTTCCAAAAAGAAAGACCTTGTTATGCGTTTTATGGACTGGCTGTTTGCTTCCAAAGAAAACCACGATCTGTTTGAGCTCGGCATTCAGGGCAAGGATTACAGCATAAACAGCGATGGAACCTTTAAGGCTATCTCCACATATCCTGCGGCATGGCCCGGCTATGGTTTTACCTGGAATCCGAACTATGTTACCTATTCCGAATATATTACCGGTAAAAACCGTGAATACCGCGATTATGAGCGGAAAGACACTTCCTTTGTTCTGCTGCCCATTGTCGGTTATTCCTTTGACGGATCTGATGTCAACATTGCATCCACCATTGCGCAGGTAAAAGCGGTATCCGACAAGGTCGCCCTTACCAAGCTGCACGGCATACTCAGTGACGGCACCCGTACTTTCAGTTCCGCAAAAGAAATGATGAACACAAATATTGCCGAATGTTACCGGGCGGGACTGCAAACCATTCAGGATGAACTTGCAAGGCAGATAACGGCGCGTCTGAACTCACGAAAGTAATATCCGTTTAAGAGCCCGGCGGCTAGCCGCCGGGTTTGTTTTTATAAAAGGAGACGGTGATATGCCCCAATCCAGCATTCCGCCAAAGGCGCACAAAAAACTGTTTGAAGATCTGCGTTATGACATAAAGAAAAACAAATTCCTGATCTTGCTCAGCGCTCCGGCGATCCTTTGGTTTGTTCTGTTCGCCTATGTGCCGCTTTTGGGGTTGATAATAGCGTTTCAGAAATTCAGCCCCGCAAGGGGGATTCTTGGCAGCGATTTTATCGGCTTAAAGAATTTTGAGTTTTTTTTCAAGTCGGAAGCGTTTCTCCGCGTTACCTTTAATACCCTATTTTTAAACACCCTGTTTATCGGCTTTACCATGATTACTTCCATATTGATAGCGCTTTCCCTGTCGGAAATAAACACAAAATTATTTAAACGGGTAACCCAATCGGTCGTTATTCTGCCCCACTTTATTTCATGGACAGTCGTTGCGCTGCTTTGCGAGGCCTTATTTACCGTAGATCGCGGGCTGATAAACCGGGTGCTGGCAGGCATCGGTATGGAACCGGTTCTGTTTTATCAGAATGCAAAAATTTGGCCCGGTGTGCTGACGGCGCTCCGTATATGGCAGGGCGCGGGTTATGGTTCGATCATATACCTTGCGACCATTACGGGCTTTGACAAAGAGATGTTTGAAGCCGCTCGCATAGACGGCGCAACCCGGATGCAGACAATATGGCACTTAACCCTGCCGATGCTGCGCCCCACAGCGGTAATACTGCTGCTCATGAGCGTCGGCCGTATCTTTAACGGCGACTTCGGCATGATCTTTGCGATCATCGGCAATAATACCATGCTGCTGCCCACAACCGATGTGATCGATACCTATGTATACCGCCAGCTTATGGAAGCCAGTAATATTGGAATGTCATCGGCCATCGGCCTTTACCAGTCTGTTATGGGTTTTATTATGGTGATGGGGGCAAATGCGCTTGCCCGTAAACTTGACGCTGATTCCGCTTTATTTTGAGGGAGGCATGTATGGGTACAATTAAAACTTCATCCGGAGACAGGCTGATAAATCTTACGGCATATTTTTTTATCACGGCTTTTGCCGCGATCTGCCTTATACCGTTCTTTCTTGTGGTAGGTTCTTCTTTTACCGATGAAGTAACCCTGCTCAGGGAAGGCTACAATATGTGGCCGAAAAAGTTTTCCATAGGCGCGTATCAACTGGCCCTGCGTTCAAATGACATAGGAACGGCATACCGGGTAACTATTTTTGTTACCGGTGTGGGAACCGTGTTATCAATGCTGTTTACCAGCGCAATAGCTTATGCCCTGTCCGTTAAGTCATTCAGAATGCGCGGGAAGATCGCATTGTTTCTGTATTTTACAATGCTGTTTAACGGCGGCCTTGTGGCGACCTATCTGCTTGTATCAAAATATCTCGGCATGAGAAATAACATCTGGGTATTGATTTTACCCGGCATGCTGAGCGCCTATAATATTTTGATTATGCGGAATTTCTTCAGCGGTATCCCCGATTCCCTCGCCGAGTCGGCACGCATTGACGGCGCAAATGAAGTGTCCATACTGTTCCGCATTATTATTCCGATCTCCACCCCCGGCATAGCAACGATCAGCCTGTTTTACGCCCTCGGTTACTGGAACGAATGGTATAGGGTGCTGCTCTATATAACCGATTCAAAACTGTTTACCCTGCAATACCTTATTATGCGTATACTCAGGCAGGTAAACTACGCCTCAACGCTGCCGAGCGATATTATGTTTGCCGCGGGCGCGCTGCCGACCTACTCATTCCGCATGGCGGCAATTACCCTGGCAATCGGCCCGATTATCCTGCTGTATCCGTTCTTGCAGAAATACTTTGTTTCAGGACTTATAGTAGGTTCTGTAAAAGGCTGATCCCATGGCAAACGATATTGTGTATGAGTACGGTGAAACATTTTTTTCGCGGTGCGGCGAAAATTTACGGGACGGCATAATTTTTGAAGTCATTCCGCGTTCGGATCGTAAAGGCATATATCAGCATGGTTTTGATTCCTGTTCTGACGAAACCCTTGATTTACGGACATGGACGGGTTTTGAGCTGGAGCTTGCCGGTAATGGTGTTTTTAATATTACCCTGAAAGCCGTGCTTGTTACTCCTTCCGATGGCCCTGAAAATGTTGAATACTGTTACTGGAATACCCTTGTTTCATCTGATTCAGGATGTTTACTGAGGGCTCCCCTTGTTCAGTTTGAGGGCCTGTCCGGCGCGTCTTCCCTCTGGCGTTTTTTCAAGGCCCTTACCATAACGCTTGGTCCCGAAGGCCAATCCCCTGCCATTGACGCGGAAAAATTTTCACTGCTGAATTTCCGCGTGATACGGAGAGCGGCGGTACTGCTCTATACAGAAGTTTTATCACTCCACGCTCAGGCGGGAAATTCCGTGCAATACCAGGCAGCGGTGGTAAATACCGGATGGCAGACGCAAAGCATAACCCTGATTCAGGAGCTGCGCGGACGGGAAGCAATGAAAACGCTTATAGAACCCCCTTCCTTTACGCTGAAGCCGGGGGAAAGCCGCCGCTGCGTCATTACCGTGCATCTGCCCCATGATATTGCCAAAGGCGCTTACGAAAAGCAGATTATTCACGCCGTGGCAAACGGCGGCGGTCACACGGAAACAGTAACGCTGTTTACCGGATGTACACTGGAACATCCCTATATTTTTGGTACAAAAAGCGATTTTGATAGGGTGCGCGAAAAAATCAATTCCGTTCCATGGGCGGCTGAACTTTTTGCGGAATACCAAAGACAGGCAGGGGAACTGGTAATAGAAAAAACAGACAATAAAAAGCCCTATCTCTATTTGACGCATATTGCCCATACGGCGTACCGTGCGGCGCTTGTCTGGAAAATCAACGGCGATGAGGGCTGCGCGGAAAAGGCAATAGCACTGCTGCGCAATGTGTGCGATCCCTCCTTTGGCTGGCTTAAAACAAAGCGGGCCTGCAATCAGCAGCTTGTACATGAAGGGGAATTCTTCAAAAGCATTGCCATGACCTATGATTTATTGTTTTACCATGCTGAAATCAATGCCGATGACCGCAAAAATATTGAAGCAACCCTGCGCGGTTTTATGGCACTTATTGATTTTGAGCTGGGCCGCGGCCATGTCTCAAACTGGACCCTTGCCGAACTTGCCGGGGCTTTGTTTTCCGCCCAGGTTTTACAGGACCGCGAGGTCATGGAGCGTTTCCTTTTCGGCGCAGGGGGCTTTACCGAGCATCTTGCGGCAGGGGTATTCAGCGACGGCTGGTGGTATGAAGTGTCCATCGGTTATAACTTATTGGCCGCAGGACTTTTTACCATGATGGCAAAATCCTGCGAAGTATGGGGCTATGAACTTGCGCATATCAAGGTACCGGCGGTGTACTCACGAAAACTGTCAAGGGCGCAGCCGGCTCAAACGCAGGACGGTCTTTGCAGTGAAGTATGGGGGCCCAATACCCTTAATTACCACAATATCGAAATGCAGTGGGACAGCCTGGCTGCTTTTGCGGATTGGCGCGGTGTCTGCTTCGGCCTGAGCGATACCTGCGAAACAAAACTGTCGGCTTTTTCTAAAATCGACCCCCGCTATGATCTGGCCTATGCAATGTACGGCAAAGCTTCTTACGCAAACATTGCGCGGAGATCAACACCGCTGCAAAGGGATTTAATCTTCGGCGCGGTGGAATTGCCTGAAAACACCTCTGAAAACGAATCGTTTTCACAATCAATGTTCGCCGACAACGCAGGTGTAGCGATGCTGCGTTCGCAGAAAAAAGGGCGGCAGCCGGGCGAGCAGATCGCCGTTACGCTGAAATACGGTTCCCACGGCGGCGCCCACGGGCATTATGACCGCACCGCCCTTAATTCACTGATGCGTTACGGCCGCAGTATGTCGAACCCGGAAAATGTATGGTACAGCTATCATACGTTAATGTACAAATTTTATGTCCAGAATTCCGTTAATCACAATATGGTGACGGTGGATCTAAAGCAGCAGGACCCGGCGGAAGCGCGGAAGCTTTTGTTTTTTTCAGGCAGCCATATACAGGTATGCGCGGTGGAAAATAATACACGCTGGTGCGACCCTCCCTACGGCGGCTGGCATATACTGAAAGACGTACTCGGGGTGACCCATACATTTGAAGAACAGTGCTGGCTTGAAGGTAAATATGTTCCGATTCCGCCTGATCCGCCTGAATATACCCGGCGGGGAAACTTTACCGAACCGGTACTTCAGCGCAGGGCAGTGGTGGTAACCGATGACTATGTTGTTATCTTTGATTATATCGCAGGTGAGCAGGAACACGATTACGATCTTATCTATACGATAAAGGGTCTCAACACCCTGACCGGATACAAACAAAGCGGAACGCGTGAAAAAGCGGAGGATAACCCGCGCTCAAGCGCCCAGTTTATAACTGACTGTACCCTGTATGAATACATCCGGCCGGCAAGGGCAGATTTTACCGCGCTGTTCGATGGAAAAGACGAGGGGAAATGGCTTACTTCGGATCGCAGCGACTGCAATGAAAAAGGAAGCCTTAATATCGATCTGCACACCCTGTATCCGCCAAAAGGAACGGCGCTAATTGCAAATGTGCCCGCAAATTTTACTCTGCACAAACAGCTTGAATACGCGGTTGAAGGAGACGGCAGACAGCTTGCAAAGGGACGTTTCGGCGCGTGGATACTGGGGCGGGATGATATTTCTGTTGATATAGAAAACGTGGATGAAATAACATTACGGGTACGGGTAACAAAGGTAATGGACGAAAATGAGTTTATCTCCCAATGCCTTAAAACAATCTTTTGGGGCGATCCCCGCATCCTTGACGGCGCGGGAAAAATTATCTATCTTTCCGAACTGAATATTGAAACAGAAAATGTTGATCGCGGAAACGGGCCGGGCATTGACTACTACGGGGGGCAGGTAAAAATACAGGCGCGGCTCTGTCCCCATGCAATTCCATCGGAACCGATAGATTATTCCCGTGAAGCCCTTATCACTCTGAAACTGGATGGTCTTGACGCCAGACGCTTTGAAGCGTGCATCGGAGGCGGCTACCCGCCCGGCAATGAAGATCAGCTCCGCAAATGGCATGCCGTCCGTGTTCATGGTAAATCGGCCCGCTTTATCAGCATGCTGGAACCCTTTGAAAACAGGCGCATCATAGCCTCCGCCGAGGCAAAAGATGCAGACACCATTGCTGTTACCCTTGCGGACGGCAGGGTCCAGCAAATCAGCATCGCGGGCATTGAGGACGAAAAACCGGACATAGGGGTGGTTTTTACAGAACTACGGAATAACACCAAAACTACTGAAACGGCCAAAGCATGATCAGATGTCGGCGTCAAGAAAGGCCTGTATCTGGCGGGCAATTTCCCCTTTGACTTTTCCAAGGCCCGCGGATTCCATTTCGCTGTTCATCTCCCGCAGAACAGCGGCGGGGTTTTCATAGACACCGCACAAAAGGGCATTACGGTACTTTTCATAGATCGCCCGGATATGGGAGAGTTCGGTAATTATTTCCTGTTCGTCAAGGACAAAGCCGGAGACAGGGATGCGCCGGAAAGAGTCAGGGGCATATTGGTACTCAAGGAGACCCTTTATATCATCGGGCAAATTTGCGGGGATGTGTATGAAACGGGGATTCCAGGTTAATTCATAGCCGGGGAACTGGTAGGTTTCTTCTTCGGGGATATCCGAAGCCTGCAGGCCGAATGAGAACAGATCGTTGTTTTCCTGTGATTCAAACACCCAGTTAAGAAATTGAAATACTTTTTCGGTCTTTACGGAATTCTGCGGAATACACAGATAATTCCAGGCCCGGAACGAAAGGGCGATGACGCCTTTTTCCCGATTCCGTATCTCGTCAATGTAAGGCCAAAAACCAAGTTCCGCGCCGGGCAGCCTGTTTGCAAGGTCCGCCTGGTGTTCGGCGAAATCACCGATGGTGCCCTCTGTGGCGGCGGCATAGCCGTTTAAAAAAAGGGGGTCCACCGATTCCTGCATAACCGAGTCTTCGGGAATATACCTGTTCCACTGCGCGGCTTCCAGAAAATATCTGTTAAAGCCTTCAAAGGTATTATAGGGCGGCAAATACCGGGAATATGAATCAAGGGTATCCCCATAACAGGACACCCCGGTTACCCTGCGCCCGTCGGCGGAAATACCGACACTGAAAAGTTCCCTGCCGCCTCCGGTGATCCCTTCCAGTACATAAATATTTTTCAGCGCCATATTGAGGGGCGCATCAAACATAAAATAAAATCCGCGGCTGTTTTGTACGCCCATGGGAATCATCCCCTTTTCCCGGCTTAACACCGTTTCAAAATAGACGCGGAGGCTGTCATAGTTTTCTATGACAAGGCCGTATTTGTCCGCAAGATCCTTCCGGTAAAAGATCCCCTGAATATCCAGGGGCGCGTTCATGATGGGGATGCCGTAAATCCCGCCGTAAAACCGGTTGCTGTCAAGAAACTCCGGGGGAAAGGCCCTCCGCAGTCCCCCAAGTTCAGGATTATCAAAATATCCGCTGAGTTCCTTGTAAGCTTTTTTCTGTATCAGGGATGTCATATTTATCCAGGGAGCGTCAAAAACCAGATCCGCCTCTGTGCCGGTACTGGCTATCAATACCATCCGGTCCCGGTAATCATGTATGGACATGGTATGTATATTAAGATCGATATTCAGGCTTCCCCTGGTTCTTTTTTCGAATTCCTCAACAACACTATCCACGTTCCGGTAGGTTCCGTCGGAAACAAAAATATACATATTGATCACCTCGGCATCTTCCCTGGGTGCGGAAGATCCTGCGGCGCAGGAAAACAGGGCCGGAATGAAGGCGGCCAGCAAGAAAGCCGTCAAGACATTAGGATTCGTTTTTTTCATTTTGTTTCTCCTGTTTCCTGAACATTTCGGCGGTTAATCCGGTATATTGCTTGAAAAGCACGTAGAAATGTTTGGTATTGACGAAACCCGCATTCCCGGCGATTTCATGGACATGCATATCCGTTTCGATCAGCATCTTTTTAACATAGTTTATCCGCACATCGGTCAGGCGCCTGGAAAGGGATACGCCCTTTACCGCCTTAAAAATGGACCTGAGATAATTGGGGGACAAGCCGATATGTTCCGCAATCATTTCCACGGAAAGGGCGGGATCTGAAAATTTTTCATCCATGTAGCTGTCGGCTATTTTTACCCAGTCTGCCTTTTTGATTTCCGATACCGCTACGGCCCTTGCCTTCATTTCCGTAAAGCGTTCAATACCGGATTCGAGTTTCCTGACATTTGATTTCAGGTCAAGATATTCGTTCTGCAGTTCATCGTATACTTTCATGGAAAGATCGATATCTTTTTGATGCTTTATATCGTGGACAGTCTGCATAAGATTCTGGAGCGGGGTATAGGTGGACCTTGCCACAAAAAACGATATAACCAGGCTTGCGGTCATAAAAAGTACGCTCAGCAGGGTCATAATGGTTTGGGTTTCGTTAAAATTCTCAAGGAGTTTTGATTTATTGCCGAGCCCGATAAACACCCATCCCAGGGAAGGGGATTTTTTATAAACCACCAGATAGTCCGTTCCCCCTTCCCTGTAGGAAAAGTAATCGTTTAAGGGAGCGGCGTCAAGAATTTTCCGGTAAACGTAATCGCTTCCTCCGCCGACATTCTGGTTTATCATGGCCGGGTCAGAGTTACTGATGATGATGCCGTTTTTATCAATTACCACGGTTTCCTGTCCCTTGTCAAATATGGGGCTTTCGATCAGCTTCTGAAACCGGTCCTGATCAACATTCACTATAAAGGCCGGCGTACCCGCGCCGCGGTTCAGGCCGAAAAAAATACTGATCCAGTTTTCATCCACCGCATTGATCCCGTATTTATCGGTAAACACGGCCTTCCGGGGCAGAAAGATCGACTTGTCATCGGGCGCTTCCACCATCCTGACCGCAGCCCGGTCAAACATTTCTTCCCGTTTCACCACACCGGAAGCGCCGTCAAAATAATAGAAAAATATATCTTCGCTTGAATTATAAATATACGCGGAACGGATAAGGCTGTTGTTTTTTACTTCTTCCCGCAGTTTCTTAAAGATTTCCCCGTAATCGGTTTTGCCGATATGTTCCCCGTACATGGCGGTTATGATAATGTCATCGCTGGAAAACATCTGATATAAACGGTTATACAGGGGCTCAAGCAGAAGTTCGGCGATGTTATAGGATTGTTCGACAAACTGGCGGGATTTTTCTTCGATCTCATTGATGTACCGCTGCTTAACGATACCCATGATAAAACCGGATACCAGAAACATTGCAAAGGAACCCGCAACAAAAAACAAAAGCAGGGTCCGGAAGATGAGGGAATTTCTTTTTATATACCGCAGCAGCCTGGTGACAAAGACCATGGTTTATTGTATAGTCATATATTCAAAAAAGAAAGGTCCAAATATGGTATACTGTTTGACAGGGGGATATTATGAACTACAGCATTTCAGAGAAGGACAGCGGATGGGCGGTGAAAACCTGGGAAAAGATTCAGGTAAAGATGGACGCCGAATGTACCAGGATTGGAAGCAATATCCCCTATATTCCGGTTGATGGGCATTACCGGGATTTGGACGCGCCGGAGGGTATCTACTGGTGGACCAACGGTTTTTGGCCGGGCATGCTCTGGCAGATGTACCATGCCGCAGGTGATGAAAAATACCGCAGGGCCGCAGAAGGGGTGGAAGCCCGGCTGGACGAAGCCCTGGAAGGATACGAAGGGCTCCACCATGATGTGGGATTTATGTGGCTTCATTCTGCGGCGGCAAATTACCGCTTAACCGGAAACAGGGATTCCCTGAGACGGGCCCTCCATGCGGCCAATCTGCTGGCAGGCCGGTACAACCCGGCGGGGAAATTTATCCGCGCATGGAACGGGGACCGGACCGGCTGGATCATTGTGGATTGTATGATGAATATTCCCCTCCTGTACTGGGCATCCCGGGAGACCGGGGATCCCCGTTTTGAATATATCGCACGGGATCATGCCGATACCTGCCGCAGAATCATTGTCAGGGCCGATGGGAGCTGCAATCATATTGCCGTCCTTTCACCGGAATCAGGGGAGTGCCTTGAACTTCCCGGCGGGCAGGGTTTTGCAAGCGGCTCATCCTGGAGCAGGGGGCAGGCATGGGGCCTCTATGGATTTGCCCTCAGCTTTGCCCACACGAAAAAAATTGAATACCTTGATACCGCCAAGGCTATTGCCCATTATGTGATCGCCAATCTTGCCCAAAACGATTGGCTTCCGCCGGTTGATTTCAGGTCGCCGGAAAAACCGGTAAAATACGATTCCACCGCCGCCATGATCAGCGCCTGCGGCATCCTGGAAATTGCCGCCCATGCGGGGGAATATGAAAAGCCCCTCTATGTACAATCCGCGCTTAAGATACTGCGCGCCTGTGACGCGGCCTTTAGCAACTGGAATAAGGACGAAGACGCGATCATGGGCCATGGCACCGGTTCATACCACGGAACGGGTAAGGACGCGGATGCTCCCATTATTTACGGCGATTATTTTTTTATTGAAGCAATACTCCGCCTGCTGGGGAAAGATTTTTTGATTTGGTAGGGGAAAGACAGGTACATCTGTTTTTTCTTTGACCTTTCTGTTTATTCCTCATTCATTATTTCATGCCCTTGATAATAATCAATGGTCATTATTTCTTTGAACCCTACATTTTTATACAATTTATACGCATTTATATTATTACTATCCACATCAATAATGATATCCCTATTATTATAATCAAGTTGATTTATTATTGATTTTATCAATTCTTTTCCATACCCCTTATTCTGTTCTTCTTTTATTATTCCAACCGTATTTATGGAAATATCTTTATCATATCCTACAAAGGCAATGCCAATATTTTTATTATCCTTTATCCCTATATACCCTTTTCTTGATTCTGATTTTATACTTGATGCTATAAAACCTTTTGTTTCTTCATAATTACCACCAAAGGCATCTAAAAGAATATTTATCATTATTTCCATATCGCTTTCATTGGCCATTTTTATTATCATTCTTTGATTATTATTTTCTTGAGGTTGTTTTATATATTTCATTGTATATTCTGTGTGATGTATCGTAAATCCTTTATTTTTTATTATTTCCATTCCATTTTTTGAATTTCTATCGCAAACATATAAAATAGTGCCTATATTAAATTCTTCTAAATTTTTATGGGCTGTTTCTACTAATTCCTTTGCTATTCCTTTTTTTCTATATTCCGGGTTTATACAAATGGAAATTTCTGCCTCATTAATCATTGGCGCAAAAATTGATACTATACCAATGAGTTCTTCTTTGTTATAATAGAGTATCCAGCTTTTTAAATCCTTAAAATGATTTAAGAAATGATCCATTTGAACACACGTTTTAGTATTATCATATTTTTCACATAAATTGACAAGATCATTTATTTCGAGAATTTGTTCATTTGAAATATTTATAGTATTAAGTATCATCATCTCCTGACAATATATGATTTAATTCTTCTAATGATCATTACTAAACTAATACTTATGATTGCAATAAATACAAATATCATTATTGCAATGCTTCTCTGCATTTTGGTTAATTCACCATCAAATTCCAATATTATTGCCAAAACAATACCACTTATACAATAAAAAAGTGGTACAAATATTCCGGGATTAATTTTTTGTCGAATGTTTTTTATATTAAATAGTCCAATAAATATTAAACCTATACACAATGCACCGAGTATTAATAAAACTCCCGGCGAGTCATCAAATTCTTCTTTATATATAATAATAAAAGATCCTATTATTCCTAATGTACCAAATAATAATGGTACGATAATTCCAGGTTTTATTTTATTATTGATTTTTTGAACATTATGAATACCACAATAAATAGAGCCAAAACATAATATTATAGCAACCAATGGCAAACCTGGAATGTCGTCAAATATACGGCTAAATACAAGAAATGTCCCAATGGTTATTCCTATGATAATAGGTAATATAATATTCAATTTAAGATATTTTTTACAGTTCATTGTTATTCTCCCTTTAAACAAAATAATAAAATATTTTATAGCATTATATTTGGATTATGTCTAGGCCCAATGGCATATAGCGTATGCCAGGCGAAATTGGGGCTAAAATTTTTGTAAAAATATAGGAAAACATGCTAAATTTTCCAAATATTCCGTCGATTTTTGCAAATTTGATATTGACATCATACAAATTTTTTGATATAATATTGGTATATTGATTCTAATGGGGGTTAAAAATGCCTACAATTAGGCCAAGTGCTGATTTACGCAATAAATATGGTGAAATTTCTGAATTTTGTCATCAGAACATTGAACCAGTATTTATTACAAAAAATGGGACCGGTGATTTAGCGGTAATGAGCATTGAAACGTATGAATTACTCAACGGCCGCCAACAATTGTACTCTTTACTGGAAGAAGGACTTGACCAGGTAAAAAGTGGTAAGACACGTCCATCAAAAGAAGTAATGGAGTCAATTAAAGAAAAAATGGGATTTTGAAATGTTTGCGTCTGTTTATACTGATGCCGCAACAATAGATGTTACAGAAACTCTGGAATACATCTCTTATACACTAAATACTCCAATTGCTTCAAAAAATTTATTTTATGAGATAGATAAAAAAATAAAGGAAATAGAAAATAATCCTTATTCATGTCCATTGGTTCGTAATGATTATTTGGCAAATAAAGGTTTTCGATGGATTGGAATAAAGAATTATATGATGTTTTATATCGTAAATGAAAAACGAGAAAAAATATATTTAATTAGGTTTTTATATGGGCGTAGAGATTGGATAAATATATTAAAAGAAGAAATAACAAATAATAATTAAAATGGAGTACGCCCCAACATCGCCTAACATACAGTTTACGCGCATACCATTCGGGCCGCTGGTCCGAAATCATACCTTGAGAAAAATGGATAAATCCTGTATGTTTACCTTAGTTGATCCTGTTACGGAGGCGTTGTAATGGACAGACGTGAATTTTTAAAGAAATCGGCCGCTCTGGGTTTTGGCGCGGGGCTGTTCTTTATGCCCAGGGGCTTACGGGGCGCTGTTGAGCTTGCCGCCCAGGAAAACAGGTATCCCGACCTGATAGCCCTCCGGGGCGGGACGCCCCGGACCATGTTCGAGCGGGGGATGCGGGAACTCGGCGGCATGGGGCGCTTTGTCAAAAGCGGGCAGACCGTGGTGATTAAGCCCAATATGTCCTTTGACCTTGCGCCGGAATACGGGGCAAACACCTCCCCTGAGCTGGTGGCGGCGGTGGTCAAGCAGTGCAAGGACGCCGGGGCGCGGCGGGTCCTCATTCTCGACCATTCCATTGCCCATTGGGAGCGGACCAGCAAAAACAGCGGCATCCTTGAAGCGGCGAAAAACGCCGGCGCGGTTTATGCCCAGGCCGAGCGGGAAGGCTACTACCATAAAGTCCCGGTCAACGGGGGGAAGCGGCTGAGGGAAGTAGGGGTACACGAAGCCCTTTTGGAAGCGGACGTATTCATCAACGTGCCGGTGCTGAAACACCACGGAGGCGCGGGCGTTTCAGGCTCAATCAAAAACCTCATGGGCTGCGTCTGGGATAGACGGGTCTATCATTCAAACGGGCTCCAGACCTGTATCGCCGACTTTCTCTACGTCAAAAAACCGAACCTCAACATTGTTGACGCATACCGTGTCTTGACCAGAAACGGCCCCGGCGGCGGGAACCTTGCGGATGTGAACCAGATGGGATCGATGATCATATCCCCGGACATCGTGGCTGCGGACTCCGCTGCCTTTGCCCTGGTAGGCCGGAGCCAGGGGCAGGTCGAGTATGTACGCATCGCCTCGGAAGCGGGCCTGGGGCAGATGGATCTTTCCAAACTGAACATCTCCCGCCTGAACGTGTAATGGCGCGGAAGTCACGGGGCCCTAAAGCGCCCGCCGTCATCCGTTTCCTCATCGCCCTTGCGGTACTTGTTCTTTTTGTCTACGCCTATCTTTCTTTCCGCCTCGACTCCAAGGGCATACTGGCCCTGCTGGTCAAGGCTCAGTTTTCCGCCGCACTTTACGGGGCCGGTATTGTGGGCATTGTCCTTGTCATTCTCGTGCTCACCCTGATTTTCGGCAGGCTCTATTGCAGCGTCCTCTGCCCTTTGGGTACGGTGCAGGAACTTTTTTGGCGAGTCGGCGGTTTACTGCTCCGGAAAAAAGGAAAACAGGAACGCCGGGGGATTATCCGCAGGGGCTATGCGGCTCCGCCTAAGGCGCGGTATGCGGTGCCGCTGCTTGTTGCTGCGGGGGTAGTTTTTTCCTTTGCCCCGCTCATGGTGCTCTTTGACCCCATCTCTACCTTCGGGCGGGGAATGGGCGCACTGCGGAGTCTGCTCTCAGGCGGCGCTACGGCTGATTCACTGATTTTCGCCGTTCCGCTAATTCTCATAGTGATTGCGGCCTTATTGCGCGGCAGGGCTTTTTGTGCCTGGTGTCCGGTGGGCGTGACCTTGGGCCTGTTTTCGTCAGCAGCGCCTTTTGGCGTGAAGGTCTCAGCTGCTTGCGTCTCCTGCGGACTCTGTGAAAAGAAATGCCCCGCAGGCTGCATTGATTCAAAAGCAAAGCGCATAGACAGCGAGCGCTGTGTGCTGTGCTTTTCCTGCACTGCGGTTTGTCCCACGAGGAGCGCGGCCTATGGGGTGCGGGGCAGGGCAACGGTTTCGGGGGAAGCGCGGCGGATCTTTTTGAAAGGAGCGGGAAAAGCTTCGCTGGTGTGCGGTGCGGCTTACCTTTTAGGACCGAGCCTCAAACTGTCCCCCCGTCCGGTGGACATGGCCCTTGCAAGCTTAAGTGAAGGTGAAACGCTTCCCATACTGCCGCCGGGGGCAAAAAATCTGATTCACTATACGTCGCGCTGTATCGCTTGTCATGCCTGTGTCGCGGCCTGTCCGGCAGACATCATCACGGCGAAGGATGACCCGCATCCCCGGCTTGATTACTACGGAGCGGCAACCGCCGCCTGCCAGTTCAACTGCATCGAATGCGGACGGGTCTGTCCCACCAAGGCCATTACCCGCCTCAGCGTAGAGGAAAAACACCGGACACGGATAGCCCTGTCCACCCTCTACTTCGAGCGCTGCGTGGTCAAGACCAGGCATGAATCCTGCGGCGCCTGCGCGGAGGTCTGTCCCACCGGGGCGCTCACCATGGCCGCCTACAGCGAGCCGGGCATTCCCTTTCTCACCAGGCCCATATATGATGAAAAGTACTGCATCGGCTGCGGCGCGTGCCTCGCGGCCTGCCCTGCCGAGCCCCGGGCCTTTACCCTCGCGGCTGTACCGGAACAGAGCCTTACGGTTGGATCCCGTCCGCTGGAGGAAGCTGGGGATGAACTGCGGGTAGAGAGTACCGACGATTTTCCGTTTTGAATTAGGAGATTAACCACGAACGACACGAACAGCACGAACTTTTACTTCGAAATCTTTTGCCCTTTTTGTGTGGTTCGTGAGGTTCGTGGTTAATTATATTAGGAGGCAATATGCATTTAGGAGCAGGAGAGATAGCGCTGCTGATTGTGCTGGCCCTGGTGCTGTTCGGCGCGAAACGGCTGCCCCAGGTAGGCAGGGCCGCCGGGGAAGCGATACGTGAATTCAAGGCCGCTTTCAACGGCGTGGGCAAACTGAAAGACGATGTTGTTGAGATGGACGGCGTCCGCACAAGGGATGCCGAAAAAAAGGCCGATGGCGAAGAAAAAGGAAGTTAACCTTAAATCCGGAATTGAATACAAACCGAAGGCTGGTGAAAAAGCGGGCGGCGCTGATAACGATGCGGCCGGTGGCGCTGCCACCAGCGAATGGACTGAGCACCTTGAGGAACTTCGCCGCAGAATCATTGCTATACTGGCGGTATTCACCGTTGTAACCGTCCCCGCCTTTGTTTTTTCCGATTATCTGGCGGCTTTTCTTATGGCTCCGGCAGCGGGCCTGGAGGTTGCGCTCTACACTTTCGACCCCGCCGAAAAATTTCTGGCCTATCTCCACCTTGCGGTGTGGACGGGCGCGGTCGTCTCAACGCCCTTCTGTCTTTTGCAAATCGGCCTTTTTGTTTGGCCCGCCCTAAAGGGGAAAGAGCGCCGGTGGACAACGACGGCGCTTGTGGTTGTGCCTGTGCTGTTTATTGCCGGCTCTGTTGCGGCTTACCGCTTCCTTTCGCCAACAGTTCTGCGCTTTTTTCTGGGCTTCAGCTCCGGCGACGGCATTCAGCCGCTTTGGGGCTTCAGGGAATATTTAGGTCTGCTCTTCGCCTTGATGCTTGCCGCAGGCCTTCTTTTGCAGACACCGCTCCTGCTGCTGGCCGCATTCGCCCTGGGTATTGTGACGCCGAAAACAGTGGCCCGCTTCCGGCCCCACATCATCTTCCTGATCTTTCTGGCCGCCGCCCTCTGTACCCCGCCGGATATCATTTCCCAGATAGCCCTCGGCGTACCCCTGTATTTACTTTTTGAGCTGACCCTATGTATCGGGCGTTTTTTCACAAAGCGGATATGATTCAGGAGCTATTTTTGGACAATCATAGTACCATCATGAGATTGAAACTCTCCCTGTGTTTGCTGCCATGTCTTTTTGCGCTTTTTCTGACCGGGTGCGGGCTTAAACCTCAGGAACCCGAGGCAAGTCCCGATCCGCGCACAGGGCCGAACCTGGTCATTTTTTTCGCGGAGAATCGCGTTGCCCGGCGGACGGCGCAGGCCATCGCCCAAACAACCGGGGGTGATTTGTTTGATATCGGCGGCAAAGAGCCTCTGCCGGATCTGCTTGCCTATGACACTTTTTTTGTGGGAGGCTCCCTCAAGGAAAAACAGATCCCGGCGCCCCTGGCGGATTTCCTCGCCCAAACAGACTTCATTGACGGCAGGGTTATCCCCTTCTGGACAAGCCGGGATGATGCCGGAGATTTAAATGGTGAATTTGAAACACTCATCCAGGGCGGGCGCTTCCTTTGTGGCGGGGGTTTCCATTTTAACAGGCGATGGGTAAAGACCAAAGAAATCAAGGGGATGGTCGAGGCTTGGGCGGCTGCTCCCCTGGCGGAACTGGAGCTCCGCCGGGCCGCCGGGGGAGACCTGGCGGAGGACATGGTAAAGCTTTTTTCAGCGGCCTATCCTGAACGGATAGGCCCTGCGGTTTTCGAGGACGGCGAGTGGACCTTTGAAATGGACGGGAAACGCTGGCACTACGCCCAGAGCAGGTTCCTTCCCCAGGAGGACGCATCGAGACATGAGGAATTCCGTCCCCTGTACCTGTACCGTTATGCCCTCGAAAGCCGGGATGATCCAAACCCCTGGCAGCCCCTGGCGGATCAGATTCTTTCCCGGCGTTTTTCTTCTTATTTTTCCCGGGGCCGTTTCTCCTCAAATCCCGGCGCCCTTCGTTCTCCCTTTTACGAAAACCTCTGGCAGGCCCGCAGCAGGGAAGAGGCTTTTTCGCAGCAGCAGCGGATCAGTTTTTTGGGATGGTCCGTGCCGGTACACCGGGGCATAGCCGCCCCGCTTAAAAAGGCGGAAGCCCGTATTTTGGCGCTGGCGGAAATGGACCCGAAAATACAGGGCTGGATCAAAAATCTGGACAGCATAAGCAGCTGGAATTGGCGGAACATCGCGGGCAGCCAAAACCGCAGCTTTCATGCCTATGGGGTGGCAATAGATCTGTTGATGAAGGCCCAGCCGGGCATGGAAACCTACTGGCAGTGGACCGCCGCCAAGGGGATTGACTGGCGTTCCCTGCCCTCAGAAAAGCGGCAGGACCCGCCCTCCGCCGTGATCCGTATCTTTGAGGAACAGGGCTTTATCTGGGGAGGCCGGTGGGCCTGGTACGATACCATGCACTTTGAATACCACCCGGAGCTTCTGATTTTTGGAACAGGCAGGAAGCCATGAACAAACAAAACCTTACTTCAAATCTTCCATTAGTTCCCCGTCTTTTTCGATTACCGTTTCCCTGCCATTGGCGTCTGTTGCAACAATGGTGGGATTTTGCACCAGGCCGTCCAGGTGGATAAGGGCAGGGGCATCGCCATCGTAATTAAGGCCCACGGCAAAGTGGCAGGTGCGGAAGGCCTTCTCGTCCTCCAGCATACTGCCGGTGATCCGGGCCGCCGGGTTCAGGCCGATGCCGAGCTCCCCGATGCCCCGGGCGTTCCTCGCATAGATCGCGCCTGAGCCCGCGGGGAGTTTACCGTCTTTCTCAAATTCACGGGCATTTTTTTCCGCGGTCTCCACGGTGTGCAGTAATGCTGCGGCTTCTTCCCCGCCATTAATCTCTTTTACGAAGCCTTTGTCCAAAACGCAGCGAATCGGTTCTTTTATTACGATGTCCCGGTCATGGAGACTGATAGAGCCGTCAAAGGCGATGATGCCCTGGGCGGTTCCGTTCTCGGGGCTGATAAAGGTTTCACCCGCGGGGAGGTTGCCCCCGGCGCCGCCTTTGGAAAAGTCGCCGTCATCGGAATAGGCCTTCCGTCCCCGTAAGCCGATGCGGACATCGGTCCCGCCGGGGGATGTGACCCGCACAGACACCGCCTCATCAAGCACGTTCTTGATGATATAACAGCGCCGTTTCAGTTCCTCATAATCGATGGGCACGGTGCGGATAAAGGACTCCACCGTGGTGGAAGGGGACCAGAAGGACCGGCAGGTTTTTTCACCGTACATCTGCAAATGGAAAATGTGATCGTATTTTGCGCCCTGGTATTCGTAGGGAGCGGCAAAGCCTTGCATATCCTTGCCCAGTTTTTCCGCGCTCATTGAAATGAATACCGCAGGCCGCGCGGAAAAGGCGGCGATCACCGCGGGCTCCGCAAAATCAAGCTGGGTTTTTACGGGCTGGAAGATCAGCGCAGGCTTGCCCCCGGCGTCCAGGGCCGCATCGTAGAGGGCTTCCGCGATAGCAGCTACGTCCGGCGCGGGGTTCGTCACGATCAGAACCTGCTCGTCCGGCTTCACCCGGAGCGCGGTTTCAATGGCAATTTTTGCCGCGGCCTTCAATTTTGCGCCTGACTCCGTGATATCAGTAAATTTTGCTTTCTGCATGATGACAGTATACCCGGAAAGGGGACTTGTGATAATATAGCATATGTTGTTGTCCATACCCTTTCCTGCCTGGCTCAAGCCGGAAATAATCCCCGGCCTTCCTGTCCGCTGGTACGGGTTGATGTACGCCGTGGCCTTTGGCATCGCGTATCTGATGTACCGCCGGCAGCTGCGGGAGCGGAATTTCCCCATGACCGAGGACGAGCTTACCGGCATGTTTTTCTGGTGCATCCTGGGCCTGCTCCTGGGGGCGCGGATCTTCGCCACCATCGTGTACGAAACCAGCGACATCTACCGCAGGCAGCCCTGGCTGGTGTTCTGGCCCTTCCGGAACGGCAAATTTACCGGCCTCGCGGGGATGAGTTACCACGGCGGGGCCATCGGCTGCACCATTGGAATCATCACCTATTCCCTGAAAAAACGCTGGGACACCCGTGAAATCGGCGACATGTTCGCCGCAAGCATCCCCCTGGGTTACACTTTCGGCCGGCTGGGAAACTTCATTAACGGCGAACTTTACGGCAGGGTCACCACCGGCCCCCTGGGGATGATCTTTCCCCACGCAGCGCCCCTCCCCGCAAGCGAAGCCTGGGTGCGGGAGGCCGCGGAAAAAACCGGTGTCAGCGTTCCCAGCCTCAACGCCTGGATCAACCTGCCCCGGCATCCATCCCAGCTTTACGAAGCCGTGCTTGAAGGTCTCGTAGCTTGGTTCATCACCTGGATGATCCGGAACCGCAAGCCCTACAAGGGTTTCCTCTTCGGCATCTATTTTGTCATCTACGGATTTTTCCGCGTCATTGTCGAATACTTCCGCGAACCCGACGAGGACCTGGGTTACCGCATCGAATTCATCAAGAGCGCCATTCCCCCCAATCCCGCCATCAGCCACCCCCTGCTGAGTTTTTCCACCGGCCAGCTCCTCTCCTTTTTAATGATATTCCTGGCCTGCATCTGGCTCGTCATCGCATCCCGCCTTCCCGATCGCGAACCCATCCGCGTCTATCCCATTGCCGCGGAAAACAGCCGCAGTAACGCTGCGAACAAGGCCGAGCGGGAAGAAGAACGGAAAAAGCAGCGGAAGCTGCGAAAGAAGCTGCGCTGATTCATTGCGAGGGGTATGTTGATTTACACCCAATTACCGGGGAAAAATAATGGAAATAATTTATGCCGGAATATTTAAGAAAATTGATGATATACCCGATCTGAGAATTGAACTTGAAAACATATTTGACCGTAAAAGCCATGAAGAAATGGTAAAATATAGTGTATTATTGGGGCGGCACATTTTAGAAATAACAAATACGGAACCCTGCAATGAAATAACGGAAGGTTTTAGTATAATTAAAAAATGGCAAAATGGAGAAACCGGCAGGGGCTTTGCAAAATTTCAGGGGGCAAGGGATGCCGCGGATAAACTGCTCAAGCTGGCCCATGATGAAAAAGATCCGATAAAGGAAAAGGTTTACAGGGTTATGGCACAGGTAACGAATACCCCTCATGTAAAGAACCATGCCTTATGGGCCTCTGATTATGCGGTTAAATTAATAAATAAGATGTATCCAAATGATTTTGAAGAAGTAAAAAGGGAAAGAAAAATACAAATAGAATTAATGAAAAGTGTTTAGAAAATAATATAACAGCAATTCTCATTTAAAAAAAACCACGGACCACACAGACCCTCACAGACAGGATTAACGGACGATCCCTATGATTTTCGCCTTGGGAACGCATAAAAATTTATCAGAAAACCCAATTTAAGCCCGATTGCCACCAAATAATTCATAACGTGAAAAGTTTATGACATTTTGGGCAGGTAATAAGGCAATACGAAGCATTGACCCCTGCCCAAAATGTGCCGGAGAAAAACCCCACAAAGGCGCTACTGCGGCGCAGCGTAAACTGTATGTTATGTGACGTTCTGCCTTGCTTTTAATTCATTTATAATAACATTTCTCTTAATTGTTCCATTAGCTTTTCTTTACGATATGCGTAAAATACCTCAAAATCTCGTAGTTTCAGACTTAGGTCATTAGGTAAATTTAAAGCATTCCTAAAATCAACTTCTGTAGGAGCATCACTTGAATCAAGCCAATTGTCCAATAATTTTTTTGATTTTTTCTGATTTGGCTTTCCTTTTAATAGTTGAAGGTTAGGTAATTTATTTCTCATTTTTCCCCATTTTTTCCAATCAATATCTGAAATTCCGTATGGTTGTTGATTATCATCATCAAAAAGTGCAAATGCATGTATGTGATCCTGATGATATTCTCCACCATCTCTGCTTTGAAAAACATTATTATTACCCATTAAAAATAATGTAAGTTGAGTTGTAAAAGATTTTTCATAATCAAGTATTTGTTCTATTCGTTCCTCACCTACTTTGAAATCAAATAATTTACTTTCAATATCTTCAATACTAATAAGAAATTCTGATTCTTTTATAATTTTTTTCAAATCAATAAGCAAAGCACTAGTACGTCTTGAAAAAATATTTAATATAAGAGACCGATAAATATATTTTTTTATATCTTTTTCATTTTCTATTTTACAATTATTATTATAAATAGAATAGACAATTGGGATTATTGATGTATATGAACTTATTTCACGGTTACTTGTAATTCCAACATTTGAAGAAAGAAATTCGACTGTTTTATTAATTGCGTTTGTGATATTAGCCCAATTGGTTCTTAATTGTTTAACGATTTCATTATTTATTATTGTTTTTTGAATATCCCTGTTCTTTCCAAATAAAACCAAAGCGAGCCTTACTATAAAGTCCTTATTAAAATTATATTTGTTTCCATTTAAATTTGATAAATACTTTTCAACCCTATCTTTTGCTTCTGGCCATCTTGACTCAATGGTTGAAAATACTAAATCTGATTTTGATAATTGGGTTCCACCTCTATTAAAACGAATAAATATTTCCAATGCTTCATCTAATTCACACTCACTTAATTCGGAAACATTAATAATATCGTCATCGAATATCCTTCTTGCTAATAAACTCAGATTATTCTTTGCATTAAGTGCAATTGATGGCTCAATTGTGGATAATATTTTATTTATTTCTGTTTCTCTTGTGGTTTTGTCTTGTAATTTTAGAACATCCCTTACTTTGAACCACTTTTTTTTATCTGGATTACTAATTAATAGTTGGAAATCAAAAGTATATGTATTGCTTTCTTTTACCGCAGCATCATTATCATCTTCTATTAATTCTTCATCATCAAAGAAATCACTGCCAGAACTAAGATCAAGATACAAGTCCAACAAATTCAAAGCACCTGAAGATCTTTTATATTTTTCTTTTGTTTTTGCTTGCCCTAATAAAGAAACATAGAGCGAAGTAAGCCTTTGCTGACCATCTAATACAGCAATTGTATTAGCATCTAAGACCTTTGAGTCAATCATTGAACTTGAGGTTTGTTGTGCCTTTCCCTGAAAATTAAATGTGACATCCTTTAAAAATTGATAAAAATATGTATTTTGAGAAAAATCGAATTCCTCTAGATTCCAGAAAAGAAATGTTGATATTGGGTAACCAAGCATAATTGAGTCAAATAAAGCAACTACTTGTTTTTTTTCCCATATAAAATCTCGTTGAATAGAGGGTAAAATTATCCTATTTAGGCTTATTTTCTTGAGTACATCAAATACCTTACATTCTATATGTTTTGCCTTCAAAATATCCTCCAAGAAAGTTATATATTATTTTTATATAATTTGTCAATAGTTTCAAGGCAGAATGTCGCATAACTTTTCTGTATCCATACTCTGTTACCGTCTTTGTCCGTGTGGTCTGTGTGGTCCGTGGTTAAATTTAGAAGGCTAAAATGAGAATTGCTGATAATATAAGCAGGGGTATTGGAAAACCCGCCCCTTTATGGCATACTGAAAGGGCAAATTTGCACACAGGAGCGGACGGTGTATAAAGCGGTGGACCCCAGGGTTAGTTTTCCCAAACTGGAAGAGGAGGTTTTGGCCTTCTGGGAAAAGAATCACATTTTCGAGAAATCCGTTTCACAGCGGAGTGAAACGCAGGAGTTCGTTTTTTACGACGGCCCCCCCTTTGCCACGGGGCTGCCCCACTTTGGGCATTTTGTGCCAAATACGATTAAGGACATCATTCCCCGCTACCAGGCCATGAAGGGCAAAAAGGTGGAGCGCCGTTTCGGCTGGGACTGCCACGGGCTGCCGGTGGAGAACCTCATCGAAAAGGAACTGGGGCTTAACTCCAAGACCGACATCGAAAAGTACGGGGTCGCGGAATTCAACGAAGCCTGCCGGGCCTCGGTGCAGCGTTACGTCAAGGAATGGCGGCAGGTGATTACCCGGCTGGGCCGCTGGGTCGATTTCGATAACGACTACAAGACCATGGACTCGGACTACATGGAGACTATCTGGTGGGTGATGAAGTCCCTTTGGGACAAGGGCCTGCTCTACGAAGGCCACTATATTCTGCCCTACTGCCCCCGCTGCGCCACGGTGCTTTCCAACCACGAACTCAACCTGGGCGGCTACAAGGATGTGCATGATCCGGCGATCACCCTCCGTTTTAAGGTGAAGGGGGTGGCGCCGGGCGGTCCTGCTTCGGCTGCATCCGCCTCCGGCGCTTCCCTGGCGGACACCTTCAATGATCACACCTACCTCCTCGCCTGGACCACCACACCCTGGACCCTGCCTTCCAACCTGGCCCTTACCCTGGGGCCGGATATCGACTATGTGATGGTGCAGGATAACGAAGACCGTTACATTCTTGCTGAAGCACGGCTCCCGGCCTATTACAAGAGTCCCGATGATTATAAAATTCTTTGGAAGATAAAAGGCGCTGACCTTATCGGGATCACCTACGAACCGCTGTTCCCCTACTTTAAAGACGCGGCGGAGCAAAACGCCTTCCGTACCTATGCCGGCGACTTTGTCTCCACCGAGGACGGGACCGGTATCGTGCATACCGCGCCGGGTTTTGGCGAGGACGATGCCCGTGTCCTCAAGGGCACCGGGGTTCCGGTTGTCTGCCCCATTGATGCGGAGTGCCGCTTTACCGCGGAAGTGCCCGACTATCAGGGCATCTTTGTGAAGGACGCCGACAAGGCGATCATGGATCGGCTCAAGGCCGAGGGGAAGCTGATCAAGCGGGAGCAGATTCTCCACGCCTATCCCCACTGCTGGCGCTGCGGCAGCCCTCTGATTTACCGGGCGGTTGGTTCCTGGTTTGTCAATGTTGAAAAGATCAAACAGGACATGCTGGACGCAAATAACCAGATCTACTGGGTGCCGGAGCACATCAAGACCGGGCGCTTCGGGAAATGGCTGGAAGGGGCCCGTGACTGGGCTATCAGCCGGAACCGTTACTGGGGGAACCCGCTGCCCATCTGGAAATGCCCGGACTGCGGCAAGACGATCTGCGTTGGGAGCCGTGCGGAACTGAAGGAACTTTCCGGTGTGTATCCCGAAGACCTGCACAAGCACTTTGTGGACAAAATCACCATCCCCTGCGAATGCGGGGGAACCATGACCCGTATCCCGGAAGTGCTGGACTGCTGGTTTGAATCCGGGGCCATGCCCTACGCACAAAATCACTATCCCTTTGAGAACAAGGAATTTTTTGACAGCCACTTCCCGGCGGACTTTATCAACGAAGGATTGGATCAGACACGGGGCTGGTTTTACACGCTCACCATTTTGGCGGCGGCGCTTTTCAAAAAACCGGCATTCAAAAATTGTGTGGTAAACGGCATCGTGCTTGCAAGCGACGGCAAGAAGATGAGCAAAAGTTTACGGAACTATACGGACCCCATGGAACTGGTAAACACCTTTGGCGCGGATACCCTGCGGATTTTCCTGATCCATTCGGCGGTGGTCAAGGCCGATGAACTGCGTTACAGCGATGACGGGGTGCGGGAGGTGATGAAGAGCATTCTTCTCCCCATGTGGAACGCCTACAGTTTTTATGTCACCTATGCCAACATCGACAAGGTGAGCCCCGCGGGTGCGCCGGAGCATCCGGCAAATCCCCTGGACAAGTGGATACTTTCGGTTGCGGAGGCCCTGGTCGAAAAGGTGGGGGCTGCCCTGGATGCCTACGATCTTTCGCGGGCCGTGGACCCCATTCTGGAATTCATCGATCTGCTGAACAACTGGTACATCCGCCGTTCCCGCCGCCGCTTCTGGCGCAGCGAAAATGACACCGACAAACTCGAAGCCTACGGTACGCTCTACGATGTGCTCAAAAAGCTGATCACCGTGGCGGCGCCCTTTATGCCCTTTACCACCGATGCCATCTGGCAGAATCTGCGGAACGATAATGAACCGGAGTCGGTGCATCTGGCGGACTTCCCCCAGGTCCAGGAAAAACAACGGCACCGGGGGCTTGAGTACCGCATGGCGGCGGTGCAGCATGCGGTGAGCATGGGCCGCAGCCTCCGCTCACAGTACAACATCAAGGTCCGCCAGCCCCTGCGAATGGTGGAACTGGTGACCCGCAACCCGGACGAGAAAAAGGTGCTCCTTGAGATGGAAGACATCATCCGGGAGGAACTCAACGTCAAGGATGTGCTGTTCCGGGATAATGAAGAGGATCTGGTTGAGTACGAGGTAAAGGCCAACTTCCGTGTTTTGGGAAAAGAGTTGGGCAAGGACATGAAGGCCGCCGCCGAGCGGATTGCGGCCTTGAGCCAGACTGAAATTCAGGGACTCCTTGAGGGGGCCACTTTGGCGATTGAAGTTGCAGGCCGCACTGTAGACATTACCGCCGACAAGCTTGATGTCAGGCGGATCGAAAAGGCCAACCTTAAAGTGCTCAACGAAGGGACCCTCACCATCGGCCTTGATACGGAAATTACCGAGGAGCTTTCCCGCGAAGGGGATGTGCGGGACCTTGTCCGGGGGGTGCAGAACCTCCGCAAGGAAATGGATCTGGCCGTCACCGATCGGATCACCCTGTACCTTTCAGGTTCGGATAAACTCAAGACCGCCTGGGAAAGCTTTGCCCCCTTTGTGGCCTCCGAGACCCTGGCACGGGAAGTGAAGTGGGGCGCGGCGGACGGGCAAAAACCCCTTGCAGGCGGCGAGCCGGGGGATGCGGATGACGAATCCTGGCTTGTAAAGATTGAAAAGGTCTAGCGTGAGCCGCCGCCCTGCCCCGTTTTCCGCGGCCTTATCCGCCGCGCTTTTGGCGGGCATCCTGTTTCTGGGGTCCTGCGCCACCGCGCCCAGGGTTCCGCCCCTGGGGCCGGATTCGCTGGGGATAGAGTACCTTCCCCTTGATCCCGGAGCTCAGGTCTATGTGTTTGCCGATGTGGATGCCGGCCGGCCCATACTGAACCGTGTTTCCCTGGGTGGAATTGCTGACGGGCAGGCCGCCGGGATTCTTGATCGGACTCAATACGCGGTGCTGGCCCTGTACCCTCCGGCGCCATCCGCCGGGGCCGAGGTTCCCCGGACTATGCAGGCAGCGGCCTGGGGGAAGTACCCCGGGGCAGGGGCGGGGTTCTATTTCGCCTTCAGTAAGGATTGGAAAAAGAAAAAATCCGTTGTTGGTAAATCCTACTGGTACTCGGCGCAAAACGGCCTTGCGGTGGCCCTGAACTCCCGGCAGGCCTTTGTTGCCATCGGCGAAGGCGCAGCGGCCGGACAGAACAACGCGGCGGATTCCAAGAATCCCCTTGACCCATTTGCCGCTTCCCCCGGAACGCCCAGCCCCGAAGGCTTCACCGAATTCCGCCGGGGGGCGGCCCTGACCCTCTGGCTGGAAAATCCCTCGGCCATCCTGAACCGTTTTTTAGACGGGATGAACCTTCCCCTGCAAATTCCCGCAGAGGAACTTTTAATCGGCCTGTACCCGGCTCCGTCCGCAGAATTTGCCGCTAAGCTTTCCGCAGGAAAGCAGACCTCGGAAAACGGCCTGGCAAACTACGAAGCCATCCTCCGGATTAAGACGCCCTCCGTAAGTCAGGCCCGTGCGCTGGTTACAATCTTCTCCATGGCCCGGCTTTTTGCCGCCAATGCCGCCGGGGCGGGGGGTATTGCGGCGCCATCCATGGCGGCGCTGGCCCCGATCCTCTTCGCCAACCCCCCTGAGCAGGACGGGGCTTTCCTCAATATCCGTACTGCCTTAATAGATGAAAGTGAAATCGCTTTACTTTTTAGCCTGTTTTCGGTATATTCTATTCAAAATTAAAACTTTTTTTCCGGAAGGATGACACGATGCCGACCTATGGATATGAATGTAAAAGCTGCGGGCATAGCTTTGACGCCTTTCAGAACATGAGTGATGATCCCCTCAAGGTCTGCCCCGAATGCGGTAAAGAGGTCCGCCGCCTGATAAATGGCGGGACCGGTATTATTTTCAAGGGTTCCGGTTTTTATGTAACCGATAAGGGCAAGGGCGGCTCCGCCGGGGGCTCCTCCAAATCCTCAGCAAAGCCCTCGTCCGAAAAAAGTTCCGGCGGAGCATCGGCAGACAAGTCCCCGGACAAACCTGCGGTAAGTTCCCCCGCCTCAGGCGCTGCCGACAGCAAACCAAAAACCCACGAATCGGCGCCTACTGCCAAAACTTAATAGGTGAAGAAGCCCCATTTTTTCTGCGATAACTGCGGTGCCGAGGTTGACCGGGATACAAAACTCTGTCCCAAATGCGGCCGTTTTTTCGCCGCCATCCGCTGTCCCAGATGCGGCTTTACCGGCACGGAAGAGCTCTTTGTATCGGGCTGCCCGAAATGCGGCTATTCCGTACGGGGAATCCCGCCGGAAGCCCCCGCCGGCAAAAGAAGCCTTCCCGTAAAAAAAGAACCCCGGGAACCTGCGGGGACCCTTCCGCTTTGGGTTTACATCCTTACCGCTTTGGCGCTAGTCTTTGTCTTTGGGATACTATTTATGTTTTTAAAATAAGGGGGAAATATGTCATACTCGATGAAAGCCGTAAAGGGTTATGTGAACAGTAAGCCGGGGATACAGGTGGGGACCAAATGGGAAGGGAAGATCACTAAAAAGACCGACGGCTCCTTTGAGTTTGATGAAGACGGGATCAATTTCCTCAAACAGCTGGGTGTTGAATGGGTGATGGTAAACGATCCCCCCGCCAGTACCGCTGCGGAATTCCGGCGGCTGCGGGAGCAGATCGAGGAACAGGGCTTTAAGATTTTCAGGCTTGCCAATAATACCCTCCACAACATGCAGGAGATCACCCTCAACCTGGAAGGCCGGGATCGGAAAATTGATGAGTACCTTCAGTATATCAGTAACCTGGGGGAAGCGGGGATACATTACGCCACCTACGCCCACATGGGCAACGGTATCTGGCGGGATGATATACGCCGGCCGGTCCGGGGCGGGGCAACCGCCGGTGGGCTGGACCTCAAGATTCCCAATAAGGGTCATTGGGGGGGCAAACTCTACGAGTGGCCCCTCAGCCACGGCAGGCGGTATTCCGAAGAGGAGCTTTGGGAAAATTACGAATACTTTATCAAAAAGGTAAAGCCCGTGGCGGAAGCGGCGGACGTGTATATCGGCGTCCACCCCGATGATCCCCCGGCAGTCGAAATGGCGGGAATTCCCCGGAAAATTTTCGGTACCTTTGAGGGCTACAAGCGGGCCCTGGAAATTGCCGACAGTGATCACATCGGCGCCTGCCTCTGCGTGGGCTGCTGGCTTGAAGGCGGCGCGGAACTCTGCGGAACTCCCGAGGCCTTCATCCGCTATTTCGCGGCAAAGGGGCTCCTCTTCAAACTCCACGTACGGAACGTCACCGCCCCCATGACCAGCGCCGGCGGCTTCAACGAAACCTTCCCCAGCGCGGGCTACTACAATCTGCTCAATGTGATTAAAACCCTGGATGAAGTGGGCTTTGATGGGGCCATCATGAACGATCACCTGATCGACATGGTAGGCGGCCACTATGTCTGCGAGGCGGCCTTTACTTCGTATTTACAGGGTGCGGTTGATGCGGTGCAGAATTCATAAATAGGAAATGACCTTTGCCAACGGCACCCCTGCCGGAATCTGGTATTACCTGCGGGACATACGCCTCATCTCCGTTTCTCAGGCGGAAAATTAAGGGCCGATATTCCCCGTATACACATAGGGTAGGGTTTTCCGGGCCCGTTCCGCGGCCCGCATCAAAGCGGCCGGATCGGTTGGGGGGGCATCCCAGCGGTAGTCCGGGTGGTAGGCTGAAAGGTGCCATGGCGTTTCGGCTAAAGCCGAAACGCCTCGGAGTTTTGCCTTGGGGGCAAAACTCCACGAATTTTTGGAGGCCAGACCGGCGATAAAGGCGGCGCACTGGTCCAGTTCTTCATCACTGTCGTTGAGGCCGGGGATTACCAGTGTGGTAATTTCCACATGAACGCCGGCCTCATGGGCCATACGGATAAAATTCAGGACCGTCTGCAAATTCCCGCCGAGTATCTTTGCGTAGGTTTCTTCCGAAAAACACTTGAGGTCGATATTGGCCGCGTCCGTAAGGGGGAGGATTTCCGCTGCCGCCCGTTCACTGATGCAGCCATTGGTTACCAGTACATTTGCGATGCCCTGCTTCCGGGCCAGTTTCATGCAGTCGATAAGGTATTCCGCATGGATCAGGGGTTCCGAATAGGTATAGGCGATTTGGCGGTCCGCCCTTGCCAGGGCAATTGCCTCTTCGGGCCTGAGAAATCGGCCCGGCGCGGCGGTACCGTTTATCTGTGATATCCGCCAGTTCTGGCAGAAGGGGCAGCGGAGGTTACAGCCCGCAAAACCCAGGGAAAGGATCGATGTACCGGGGCGGAAACGGCGGAGGGGCTTTTTCTCGATGGGGTCCCGGGCAATGGCGGTGATGTAACCGTAGTAAGGAAGGGCCAAAGCGCCGTCCCGGTTTTCCCTGACCCCGCAAGCGCCCCGGCCGCCCGCCGGGATACTGCATTGATGGGGGCAGAGGGTGCAGCGGATGGCGGCGCCCTCTGCGCTTTCAAAAAAGCGGCCCTCAGACACCGGCGTTTTTGGCTGCGTCAGCGGACTTGACCGTATTTGTTTCGGCGGAAGCCGACTTAGCAGAAGCCGCTTTAGTGGAAGCTGCTTTAGCGGCACGGAGCCTCAAAAAACGTTCCCGCAGTTCCTGGGCCTTGCCGGCGAACCGGACCGGATCATCAACCTCGAAGGGTTCCAGAATGACCCCGTGGGCGCCCCTGCGGAGCCAGAGTTTTACCAGGGGAATCCCTTCGCCGCTTTGGGTAACCGCCGAGGGGACATCTTCAATATAAAGTACATCTTCAATGCGGAATTCCAGCACCGTGGGATTCAGCCCCAGGGCATCGTAGACGAGGATAAGTTTGTCCTTTTCCGATGGGTGCTGCCGGGGATAACCCGTAAAGGGGAAGGCGTCTTTCGGAGGGCCGCCGGGGTATTTTGCGATCTCGCTCAAGGGGAGGGTTTCAAGATAGCTTCCGATACTCATACTGTAAATATACATCTATACAAGGATACTTGGCAAATAATAATATGGAACAAATGGAGGCTCATTTTGAATATTGAAACCGGTACGGGGATATATCTTTTTCAGGGGAGTTCCCTGGTGGTGAGTGATGATGTTCCCGATACGGCGGTCGCCAATGGGGTGTCGGCGGATGCTGTCCGGCAGACTTTTTCAGGTGAAGGCGCATCCGTTGTTCATTTTGAGATTCCCGCCGTTGATGCGCCGGGAACGATTTCCGGGGCCGTTCTGGGAAAAGATGCGCCTGTTCCCGCAGGATGGCGGGCCGTCCCGGTGCGGCAGGGGCTGTCCCTGCTTGCCGCCGGAACCACCGTTGACGGCACGGGGCCCATTGGGCGTATGCTCCGGGCCTACCATGTTGCCCAGTGGCGGCAGGATTCGGCGTTCTGCGGTTCCTGCGGTACAAAAAATATTGATGCGCCGGATGAACTGGCCCGGCTCTGCCCGGCCTGCGGCAGGCGGGAATACCCCCGGATATCCCCGGCGGTGATCACCATCATCATGAACGATGACGGACAAGCCCTCCTGGCCCACAACAAAAAATTTGCCGATGGGGTTTACAGTCTGATAGCGGGTTTTAACGAGGCCGGTGAAAGCCTTGAAGCCACGGTGGCCCGCGAAATCCGGGAGGAGGTGGGCCTTGAGGTCAGGGATATCAAGTACATCGCTTCCCAGCCCTGGCCCTTCCCCAACTCCCTGATGGTGGGCTTTACCGCCCGTTATGCCGGCGGCGAAATCCGCCCGGACGGCATCGAGATTGAAGACGCCAGGTGGTTCAGTCGTGATACCTTGCCTAAACTCCCCGGCAACGGCTCTGTTTCACGGTATTTGATTAACGGGTGGCTTGAGGGCATCTGGTAATAATATTAATTGACCGTACGGTTGATTTCCGCTATCCGCCAATTTCCCTTGACACGGATAAGGGTGATTTCATCGGTATAGGGGTAGCCCTTGGGCAGTATTGGCGCGGGCTCCGCATAGGCATTGGCCTCATCAAGAGAGGGGCCTTCAACGCTTTCAGCCTCGGCGCCGGTGGGTGAACCAAACCCGGCGGGTACCCAGAGGATGTAGGATGCCCGGTAATGTATCTCATCGCCGCTTTCGTCCCCGCTAATCCTGCTAAAATTCAGGTCCGATACCCCGAATACCTGTAATACCGTGGGCTCTGCGCCGCTTTCCAGCCACTTTTCAGCGGGGATGATATTGGAGACCATGGATGTTTCATAAGCCGAGCGGACCTTGTCCATTACAAAGAGGTTGGTGACCATTTCAATGTCGCCTTTCCCGGCTTTTTTAAAGACACAGGCGTCCATCAGGGTATGATCCAGTACGCCGAAGGCGCCGTAATAGGTTTCTATCACTTCGGCGCTTTCCATGCCCGCGGTGGTGGGAAGGTTTGCGTTGCTTACCACCACGCTGCGGACTATGAGGCCGGCGATAAGCACTATGGCGCAGATCGCCGTAATAATGGCGGCGTTCCGAATCACGAAACGCCGGGCATTAACCGTAAGGTCCTTTTTCTTTTGAAACTGCGCCCCTTCCTCCGCGATTTTTGCCTGTTCCGCCTCGTCCAGGGGGTGAAAGAAAGCATCGGCCCCCTGTGAATGGATCGGTCCCAGGATTTCCCGGAATTCATCAAGGGCCGGCCGGGTTTTACCGGGAGCCTTATTTGAGGCAGCGTTCTTTGAGGAAGCGATGGCCCGGTCAATCAGGGCGGCGGTCTTTTCGTCCAGTCCGGGCGCGGCAAGCCGTACCGGAAGGAACACCCCTTCCCGGATATCCTGATGAAGCAGGTCCTGATCCCGGTTGGGAAAGGGCAGGGTCCCTGAGAGGAGCCGGTAAAGGATTGCCCCGGCGGTAAAGGCCGCTTCTTCCTCCTCTGCAAGTTCCGTGTTGACCAGGGATTCCGCCCCGTCAAACCAGGCGTCTTTCCCTGAATCCTCCGGGGGAAACTGCGTTGGATGTTCTGCCTGAATACTCCGCGTGACGAGCCTGTCCGGGGGAAAGAGGATGGTCCCTTCTGAAAGGTTGATAAGAACCCCCGCCGGCCAGGGGGGAAGCCCCTTGGCCGCGGATTGGGCGCCAATCCAGAGCCGCAGGGCATCCAGGGCATCGTCCCGCCGCGCTTCATCTTTTAAAAGGAAGTCGAAGCGTTCACCCTTAAAATCAGGGCCCCAGATCACCATGGTGGGGGTATCCTCTGCCGCGCCCGAGCGTTCGATCACGGCGGAGGGTTGCCATGGTTCAAGCTTCCCATCGGGGTATACGATGAGGCCTTCCTGGGTAATGAACTGGGCCAGCTTGGCCTGGGCAAAGGCCTGGGAAGAAAGCCCGGTATCAAAGCCCAGGGCCGCCTTCCCTTCAACTTCAAAATGTATGATCCGCTCGGCCAAGGTCTTTACTCCTATCTGCCAGTGGGTGAATAGAGATACCGGAAATATTCCATGTCCGTGGAGAGGGTCTTGTCAAACTTGGGCAGGATAGTCCGGTAGGATTCCACCGCCCGCCAAAAGTCGAAGAAGGCCCGGTCCTTACCGTAGGCTTCGGCGTAGATAGTGGAGGCCTTTGCATCCGCTTCGCCCCGGATGGTTTCCGCGGTCTCATAGGCTGCCGAAAGGATGGAACGCCGCTCGTTGTCCATACGGCCCAGCCAGTTTGCCTTGCGGCCTTCACCTGCGGAACGGAAGGTCTCGGCAATTTGATTCCGTTCCTTGATCATGCGGCTGTACACGCTCTGGGTCAGATCATCGGTATAGCGTATCTGCCGGGTCACCACGTCGATAAGCTCAATGCCGTATTCGGGCATCATCCTCCGGGAGCGGGCCAGTATTTCCTCTGCCAACTGCCGCCTGCCCCGGGCAACAGGCTCATAGCCGGAATCGGACTCTAGGGTAATCAGGCTGGGATCAATATCATCCCCAATGCCCAGGCGGTTTTCCACGGTGTTTTCCCGTTCCATGATGATGTTGGAATTCCGCACCGATTCCCGGAGGTAATTTTCCGCCACCACGGTCCGCACTTCGGAATCAATGATTTCCCCCAGCTTGGAGTAAGCCCCGTTCAGGGTTTGAATGGATTCGTAAAACTTTTTGGGGTCGGAAATCTTCCACCGGGCAATCACGTCCACCCAGATGTACTGCTTCTCACGGGTAGGCATGCTCTTCTGCTCACCGTCCCAGGACATGATCCGTTTGGGATACCGGACCACTTCATCGATGAAGGGTACTTTAAAATGCAGCCCGGCATCGGTGATAACCCGGGTGAGCTGCCCAAACTGGACAATAACCGCCTGTTCGCCCTCATCTATTACAAAGAAGGGGCCGGCTACGGCAATGCCGATGATCACCACCAGGACGATAATAAAGGGTGTTAATAGTTTTTTCATTTATCTGCCCCCCTGACCGATGTTCCGCAGGGGCAGGAAGTTGTCAAAGTTGCGGTCGATGATCACGGTTCCTTCGCTTTCTTCGCCGAAGGCTTCTTCAACCATTTCGTAATAGAGCCGCTGCCGGGTAATCTCCGGGGCGCGGCGGTATTCCTCGTACACCGAGTTGAACCGGGCGGCCTCGCCGTTTGCCCGGTTGACCCGCTCGGTAGCATAGCCCTGGGCAATCTGTATCTGCTGGGCCGCCTGGCCCTTGGTCTTGGGAATTTCCTCGTTGTACACCTGTAAACCCTCGTTGTCCAGCCGGTTCATGTCCTGGATGGCCTTGTTTACATCGTCAAAGGCGGCCTGAACCCCGGCCGGCGGGTCGATATTCTGAAGTTTTACGGCGATTACATCGATGCCCAGGTTATAGCCCCGGAAAGTCTCGTTCATCATCTCCGTCCCCGCCGCCTCAATGGCGCTCCGCTCCGGCCCCATGATGTCCATGATGGCCCGGTCTCCCACCAAGGTATTGATGATCGAGCGAGACACATCATGGATGGTATTAACCGGGTTCAGCACGTTAAAAGTCCAGGCCTTGGGGTCCACCACCCGGTACTGGATGATCCATTCCACCTCCACGATGTTAAGGTCCCCGGTAAGCATGGTGGATTCCTTGATATTATTGGCATAAGAGGAAGAAACCCCGCTCCGCAGGGTGCTGAAGCCGAACTGCTCGGTCTGCACGGTTTTCACATTCACCGTATACTGCCGGTCAATGCCGAAGGGAAGCTTGAAATGCAGTCCGGGGCTCTGGGTATTGATATACCTGCCGAACCGGGTTACCACCGCCTCTTCGGTCTGGTCCACGATATAGACGCTGGTTCCCAGGAGAATAACCAGGACGATTCCTGCTATAATCAGGATAAAGGCGCCCGGACTCAGGAATCCCCCAATTTTGGGCGGGTTAACATTTTGCATCAATCACCTCCATTAATAAATAAGGCAGAGACTTCTAAAAGGTACTTATTTAACCCCCCATAGTCAATGATTACCGGAATATTTTCAGAAAAGCTCAGGATCGTCTTGACGAATATTTTTACTTGCTATAAAATAGTTATGTTGTCTATAAATTAAAGTCCCCTGGACTATAAACGAAAAGGAAAGGAAAAGCATGAAAAAGTTTTCGTTGCTGATTTTGATGATGGTTGCATTGGCTGGGCTTGTATTTGCGCAGACCCAGGATTCAAGTGTTGTGGTGCAGTGGGATGGTACCAGTATCACGACCCCCCTCATATATCACCTTGAGGTATGGGATCAGCGCGGTCAGAAAACCGACATTGCCCCATTCCTGAATCCCATAAATGGCCTCAGGAAATACGGCCCTGTTACTTTTCTGATCCATGCTGATAATGGATACATTGTCGCTTTATACGCCAATACCAGTTGGGAACCGGGACTGCAGAGGCCTCAGGGCGTTGAACCCAAATATTCCGCCGCCGGCGATTCGAAACAAATTATCCGCAGCCTGTTGGATAGTAGGTTATTCAAAACTTACATTACCCGGAGCCAGTTCCTCATAGACCTTGAAACGACCTATGCCGGACTGAAATAGTTCCTGGTTGAGTTATAAAAGGGTGAAAAAGCTTGTCGGTCTTGTTTTTTTTGTACTCATGGCCGGCCAGCTTTTTGCGCAGAACGCGCCTGTATATTATCACATTGAAGTGTACTCCCGGGCCTCAAATTACTTCGGCGATATACCCCATTTTTCAGTTGATGACAGCAGATTGAACAAAGGCGAGGCATATTATGAGTTCTATCACAAGAACACCGGATATGCCTTTTTTATTTACTCAACCACGGGCGATGCAAGTGCAATAACGGCTCCGCCCCAGGCATCTTCGAATGCCGCGACTACTAAAATATTCGAGTGGTCAGGCACCAGCTATCCCATGTTTGAGGTTCAGATTGACCAAATTGTAACCCGCTATATGCTGACCAATAAATCAGAGGTTGAGAAGCTAAAGATGGTGTTGAAATACAAGCTTTCCGTGCCCAGATAGGGTAATTTGGCTATGCCAATTACCTTGGAGTTTCAGCCATGCCGAAACTCCGTTATAAAAAGTTTTTTTAGCCTAATTCCTGAACAATCCGTGTATCTCCCGCGCATAGAGCGCCGCAATTTGGTGGCGGAGCAGTTCGCCCTTGGGGGAAAGTTCCCGCCCCTGCTCAAAGGACTTGGGTAAAAGTTTGAATTTGAAGACCCGCTCAAAGGGCTTGAACCCTGTGCGGGGGCCCACCAGATCCGCAACTTCGTTGGCGATGATTTCGTTGATTTCAGGCTGCTGTAACAGGAGCTCGTAGTCCACAATGGGGATGTTGTTTTCCTCCGCAAAGGCCATGACCATGGTTTGGACCGGGACGATGAGGGCAGCCAGGTATTTCTGGTCCTGGCCCACCACGGCGCAGTGTTCAATGTAATCGCTTTCGCGGATTTTGATTTCGATGGGGATGGGCTCCACATTTTCGCCCCCCCGGAGCACGATGGTGTCCTTGGCCCGGCCGGTAAGCCGCAGTTCATTGTCGTGGGTCTTCATGGCGATGTCCCCGGTGTTGACCCAGCCGTCCTCCGACAGGATGGCCGCAGTAAGCTCCGGTTTTTTGTAGTAACCCTTCATCACCTGGCCGCCCCGAACGTGGAGCACCCCATTGTGCCCCGGCAACAGGCTTTCCCCCTTGGCATTGACGATTTTGGCCTCTGTGCCCTCAATCAGCTGGCCGATGGTGCCCCGGCGGCTTTTGCGGTACTGCCGGACAGAGACGATGGGGGAGGTTTCCGTCAGGCCGTAGGCTTCCTGGAGCCGGAGTCCCACGGCATTGAAGAAGTGGTCCACCTTGGCCGGCAGGCTGCCCCCGCCGGAAATTCCCGCATGGAAGCGGCCCCCCAGCCGTATTTTGAGCCTGCGGAACACGATGAGCCAGGCAAGGCCCCGGACAGGGGAAAGCAGCAGCCAGGGGAAAAAGCCCCAAATGGCATCGAAAAGGCGGACCCGGCCATGGAAGTTTGGGATAAGGCCGAAGGTTAAATCCCGAAAGTAGGAATACATCAGCGCAAACCTGACAAAAAGGTCAAAAAAAGTTTTCTGGATGCCCCCCATCTGTTTGACGCTGCGGTTGATCCCGTCCATGATCGCCTCCCAGACACGGGGAACCGTGACCATCCAGTGGGGCCGCACCGCCTTAAAGTCCGCCATCAATATTGAAGAAATGGGCCTGGAGTAGGCCAGGCCGTTCGTAAAGTACAGTACCACGTATTCCATGGCCCGCTCGTATACATGCCACACGGGCAGCACCGAAAGCCAGATGTCGCCCGGCCTGGCCTCAAAAACCAGACGAAAGGCGGGAAGCTGGAAGAGAAAAGTACTGTGGGTCAGCATGACCCCCTTGGGCTCCCCGGTGGTCCCGGAGGTAAAGATGATGGTCACCAGGTCGTCCCGTCTGCCGCTCTCGATTGCCTCATCAACCTCACCGGGTTTAAGAAGGGACCGCTTCTGCCCCAGGGCGATAAGGCTGGGGTAGTAATGGATCGTTATCCCTGCGGCAGCCGCGGCGGTTTCAGTTGCGGCGTCCACGGGATCGTAGGTGATGAGGGTCTTGAGCAGGGGGAGATCCTTTTTTTGCCCGAGAATTTTCAGCGCCTGTTTCTGGTTTTCCGCAAAAGCGGCGGTACATTCGGCAAAGCCCAGGATATAGATCAGTTCCTGCTCGGTGATATCACATCCCCGCGGCACATCTATTGCACCGATACTGAGGATGGCGAAGCTGCTTGCCAGCCATTCCTGGCGGTTATCCGAAATAATCCCGATATGGTCTCCCCGCTGCAGCCCCAGTTCCAGAAGGCCTGCGGCGGCAAAGCGCATTTCATCGTAAAATTGCTGGTAGGTCTTGGTTTTGAACTGTCCGGCATTATCCTTGGCATACTGGACGATGATATCTGGCGATTCCCGGACCCGGGCGCGAAGCATCAGGGGCAGGGTTTCTTCAATTTTTTCCATACATGACAATTTATCACATAATGTCATTTTTGACCATGGGCTTTTTCGTTTTTTTGCAACCTTTTAATGATTTTTGTGTCATCGATGCGGGCGGCGGCTTGAATAAAAAAGGCCGCTTTCAAAACCTTGAAAGCGGCCCATTGGATCAAAAAAAGCCCCCCGGGAAAAAGGAGGTGAGGAAACCCGGGAGGCGGCCTGAGCGGCTTGCTGCCAAACGAAGGTGCTCAACTATAGATGATGTATGTCGGTGTTGTAAAACCCATCTAAAATTACCGTCTCAGTCTATCTTTAAGGTATCCTTTTTCTTCCTCCGGGTCAAGGTTTTTCGGATATAATTCATTACTATTTTTATCAAGTATTTTATCCACTTTTTGGCCCCTTGACCATTCCCCCCAAAAAGCGCCATCCTTGGATAAAGGCTTTGACGGAGACGAGTAAGCTTTACACCGGATGGGTAAAAACCAGAGGTTTTACCTTAGAGAGACCGCGCCGTGGAACATGGTTCCCGGGCTGCAAGCGCGGTTATCCAGGAATTGCCGAAAACCACTCCCGAGCTGTCCGCCGGAACAGAAATCAGTATGGCGGACCGTAATCCCCGTTAAGGATGATGAGTGCGCTCCCCGTCATGGGGCGGCGAAGCAGGGTGGTACCGCGGACCGTTTTCGGTTCGTCCCGCATAGTCTTATTGAGAGGTACCAAAATGTCTGATCCAAAATCCGATCCCAAAAACGACAAGCTTGCAATTATCCGCCACTCCGTAAGCCATGTCATGGCTGAGGCCGTAACCCGGCTCTTTCCGGGAACCAAAGTCGCCATCGGCCCATCGGTGGAGAACGGCTTCTACTACGATTTTCAGTTTCCCGCGGCGGCGGACGGTAAAGCGCCCCTGGTTGCCGAGGACCTGCCCAAAATTGAGGCGGAGATGAAGAAGATCATCGACAGCCGGGAAGATTTTGTGCGGGTTGCCGTGAGCCGGGAAGAGGCGCTTAAACGATTTGCCGCAGAGGAATTCAAGACCGAACTGATAAATGAACTCCCTGCTGACGCGGAGATCACCATTTACGAACAAAAATCTGCCGAAGGCAAAGTCCAATGGGCGGACCTCTGCCGGGGGCCCCACGTGCAGAACACCCGTGAAATAAACTCCGCAGGCTTTAAGCTGATGAGCATCGCCGGGGCCTACTGGCGGGGGGACGAGAACCGGCCCATGCTCACCCGGATCTACGGCACGGCCTGGGAAAATCCCAAGGACCTTAAGGCCTACCTCAGCTTCCTCGATGAAGTTGAAAAGCGGGATCACCGCCGGGTAGGCAAGGAAATGGACCTCTATTCAATCCACGAGGAGGCGGGCGCCGGGCTTATCTACTGGCATCCAAACGGGGGCCGGATGCGGGTGGCTATCGAGGACTTCTGGCGCAAAGAACACTACCGCAACGGTTACGAAATTCTCTACACTCCCCACATCGGCAAGTCCTGGCTCTGGGAGACCTCCGGCCACCTGGGCTTTTACAAGGAGGGCATGTACTCCTCCATGGAAATCGACAAACAGGACTACTATATCAAGCCCATGAACTGCCCCTTCCACATTATGATCTACAAGAACTCAGGCCGCAGTTACCGGGACCTGCCCCTGCGCTGGGCCGAGTTGGGCACGGTGTACCGCTACGAGCGATCCGGGGTGCTCCACGGGCTCCTGCGGGTGCGGGGTTTTACCCAGGACGATGCCCACATCTTCTGTACCCCCGAACAGATGGAAGGCGAAATCCGGGAGGTGCTTCGGTTCTCCTTAAGTATCTGGAAGACCTTCGGCTTTAAGGATATCAAGGCCTACCTTGCCACCAAGCCCGAAGGTTCGGTGGGAGCCCAGGAACGGTGGGACGCGGCGCTGGAAAGTCTCCGGGGCGCGGTTACCGCCGAGGGGCTGGACTACGAAATTGATGAAGGGGGCGGCGCGTTCTACGGTCCCAAGATCGACCTCAAAATAAAGGACGCCCTGGGCCGTGAATGGCAGATGACCACCATCCAGTTTGACTTCAACGAGCCTGAACGTTTCGACATGACCTATGTTGATGCCGACGGCCAACACAAGCGGCCCTACATGGTACATCGGGCCCTGCTGGGATCACTGGAACGTTTCTTCGGGGTGCTTATCGAACACTTCGGCGGCGCCTTCCCCGTGTGGATCGCCCCGGAACAGATCGCCGTTATCCCCGTGGCGGAGAACTTTAACGACTACGCGAAGAAGGTTGCGGCGGAACTCAAGGCCCGGGACCTCCGGGTGACTGCGGAACTGGATGATGGCAGGCTCAACGCGAAAATTCGGGATTGCCAAAACCGCAAAATCCCCTATATGCTGGTGGTGGGCGAACGGGAAGCCGGGGATGGAACGGTATCCATCAGGCTGCGTGACGGAAAACAGCTCCCCGCCATGAAGATTGCCGAATTCGCCGTTTATGCGGCGGAGAAGGTAAATACCCAATCACTGGAACTGTAATTTACTATAAAAAGGAGTGAATCATGAGCAAAGACACGTTGAAGGATTTGAAGGCGAGGCGGAGCATCCGTTCCTATAAGGCGGATCAAATTACCAATGAGGAACTGGACGCGATCCTGGAAGCGGGAACCTATGCCGCAAGCGGCATGGGCGAGCAGTCTGCGGTACTGGCGGCGGTGCAGGACAAGGCGGTGATCGCCCAGCTTGAAAAGCTGAACGCCGATGTGCTCAAAGACCCCAGTGCAAAGCCCTTCTACGGCGCGCCCACCGTAATCAATGTGCTGGTGGACAAAAAGGGGGTAACCCCGAAAGAGGATGGCGTCCTCGCCATAGGAAATTTACTGAACGCCGCCGCCGCGCTTGGGGTCGGCTCCTGCTGGATCAACCGGGCAAAGGAAGTATTCGACACCGATGAGGGCAAGGCGCTTATCAGGAAGTGGGGCCTCAAGGGTGATTATGAAGGCATAGCCCATGTTATCCTGGGCTATGCCGCAGGGGATGTCCCCACGGCCGCACCCCGGAAAGCGGGCAATGTCGTCAAGGTAAAGTAAGTGTAAAAAGTTTACGAAAAGGCTCTCCTTTTTGGAGGGCCTTTTTTTTGAAAATTTTTCTATGCCGAATACAAATTCCGTGCTATAACTAGGTAAGGAATATTCAGGCAGAATATCCAAATTTAGTTATGGAGGAAAGCATGAAGAAATTGATTTTACCGGTATTGCTTCTCTGTGTTGCGGCTTCGGTATTCGCGGGGGGGGGCAGCCAGAAGGTTGATACCAGCGACCCCAAGTATCCCATCACGATCTCGGTTTTCAGTCAGACGCCCCAACCGGAGCCGCCGGCTGATAACAAGATCATGAAGTACCTTAAGGATAAGCTGGGGGTTACTATCAGCTGGGACATCCTGGTTGGGGAAATTACCCAGAAGCGGGGGATTATGATAGCCGCCGGCGACTATCCTGACCTTGTTACCATAAACGAGACCGCCTTTATTGAAGCAGGCGCCATGATTCCCCTTGAGGGCCTTATTGAACAGTACGGGCCGAATATCAAGGAACATTACGCCGATGTCTGGGACAAGATGAAGTCCCCTGACGGCCACATCTACTACCTGATCAATGCCGGTATTAACCATGGCGTGGATCACAGCCCCTACTACGGGGATACCGCTTTCTGGACCCAGAAAGCGGTCCTCAAGGAATTCGGCTATCCCCAGGTTGCAACCATGGATGAGTACTTTGACATGCTCATCAAATACAAACAGAAGTATCCGACCATTAATGGCGCGCCGACCATCGTCTTTACGACACTGTCCTACGACTGGCGGGCCTTCTCCATGTGGAATCCCCCGAACTTCCTGGCGGGATACGGCAACGAAGGGAACGGCACGGTTGACCCGGTCACCCACGAGTACAAGAACTTCTTTACCCAGGATATGTCCAAACGCTGGTTCAAGAAGCTCAATGAGCTCAATCAGCAGGGCCATATCGACCGCTCGGCCTTTGTTGACAACTACGACCAGTACATCGCCAAGATCTCTTCGGGCCGTGTGTTGAGCATCAATGATCAGCGCTGGCAGTTCCAGGATGCCGATGATTCCCTGCGCGATCAGGGCCAGTACATCAGGACCATGGCGCCCCTGCCCATCGTCTTTGACAAGTCTATCAGGCCCCGTTACCGGAACCAGGTGATCCCCAACATCGGACGGGGTGTGGGTATCAGCGTAAAGGCCAAGGACCCGGTGCGTATCATCCGCTTTATCAATGAGTATCTTTCCCAGGAAACCCAGCGGGTGCTTGAGTGGGGTATTGAAGGCGAAGACTGGCAGTGGAACGCCAACCATGAGCCTTACCGTACCCCCCAGCAGCGCGTGAACTGGGAAGATCAGATTTGGCAGCTCCACAACCGCGCCAGGCATCTGATTGACTTCATGCCCACCTGGGGCGGCTCCTTTAAGGACGGCTTCCCCCAGGATCTGACCCATTACTATCCTGAGCGCGAGGCTATGCTCCGGCCCGAGGACAAGGAGCTTTGGACGGCTTACGGCGTAACCAGTAACAACGAATTGGTTGACAAAGACCCGCCCCCGAATGCCCTGTGGTTCCCCACCTGGAGTATGCCCAATGCCCCTGACGGGAGTGAAGCCGGCATTGCACGGGTGCGCTATGAAAATACCATGAAGAAGTACATTCCCATGCTCGTGATGGCCGCCCCGAACGACTTTGAGCGGGTTTGGGCGGAATATGTGAAACAGATGAATGATGACGGCATGGCCAAGTTCGAAGCCTATATGCAGGAACAGCTTAACCTCCGCATCAAGGCATGGAGCAAGTAGTTTAAGAAGGGAAGGGGAAGAAACATGAAGCAAAAAGCGTTGAGTATTAACCGGGAAAAGACCTTTTTTGAAAAGGTACTGATCCAGCGGCAGCTTGTCTTTATGTCTCTTCCCATCATTCTCTATATTCTTCTTTTTTCCTATGTGCCCCTCTGGGGCTGGACCATGGCTTTCCAGAATTTCAAGCCCGCCCGGAGCTTTATGCAGCAGGAATGGGCGGGCATCAAATGGTTCCAATTCCTTTTTTCCGACAAATCTTTTTTACTGACGATCCGCAATACCTTGGCGATGAGCCTTATCAACACGACTCTGGGCTATATCAGCGCCATTGTTTTTGCCCTGCTCCTTAACGAGGTTCGGCAGATCGGCTTTAAACGGGTTATCCAGACCGTTTCCTATCTGCCGCACTTTTTATCATGGGTTATCGTTACCGGCCTTGTGGCTTCAATGCTCGCGGTGGAGAACGGGGCCATAAACCAGGTGCTGGTTTTCCTGCATATTGTTGATGAGCCGGTTCTCTGGCTCGCCAAACCGAATTACTTCTGGGGGATCATCGGCGTCACCTATGTCTGGAAAGAAGTCGGCTGGAACACGATCATCTATCTGGCTGCCATTGTGGGCATCGACCCCACACTCTACGAAGCCGCCGAGATTGACGGCTGTAACCGGTATCACAAGATGTGGAATATCACCCTGCCGGGGATAAAGCCCACGATCATCATCATGCTGATCATGAGTATCGGCCATATTCTGGACGCGGGCTTCGAGATGCAGTACCTGCTGCGTAACGGCCTGATTCACGATGTGTCCGACACCATTGATATATACGTGCTCCAGTTCGGTATCAATCAGGGGAACTACTCCCTGGCAACCGCCGCAGGGATGTTCAAGAACGTTGTAAACATCACCCTTATCTTTATCGCAAACGGACTGGCAAAACGGGCCGGTGAGGAGCGCTTGATATGAGTATCAAACTGAAAGCCCGGACACTTTCCCGGATTGAGACCTACACCTTTAATATCCTCAATTCTCTTTTCCTGATAGCCCTGATGTTCTGTACCCTGTACCCCTTCTGGAATACCATAGCCATCTCGTTTAATGAGGCGACCGACACGATCCGCGGGGGAGTGACCTTTTGGCCCCGTAAATTTTCCATGCAGAACTACAAGTCGGTCTTTTCCACCGGCACCATATACCACGCCTTTTGGGTTTCGGTAGCGCGGACCGCTATCAACACCGTGACCCATGTGTTCTTTACCGCCATGGTAGCCTTTGCCCTTTCCCGCAAGGAATTCGTCCTCCGCAAACCCTTTACCCTTGTCCTGATCCTGTCGATGTATGTCAACGCCGGGCTTATCCCCAATTACTTCCTGATGCGGAGCCTTCATCTGAATAACTCCTTCTTTGTGTACATCGTGCCCGGCATCGTTAACGCCTTCAACTTTGTCGTCATCCGTACCTACATGGGTTCAATACCGGACAGTATCGTCGAGTCCGCCAAAATCGACGGTTACGGGGATTTCCCCATATTCCTGCGGATAATTCTTCCCCTCTGTCTCCCGGTATTGGCCACCATCGCCCTGTTTGTCGCGGTCGGCGCCTGGAACTCCTGGTTCGACACCCTGGTATACAACTCCGGCCGTTCCTACCTTCATACCCTCCAGTACAAATTGATGGAGTTCCTCCAGTCCAGCCAGAGCCAGGCCAAAACCGCCGCCGACATAGGCCAGATGGGGGTAACCGCGAGCTCAGGCGGCGGCGCCTCTACTATCGTTACTCCTTTGAGTATCCGCGCAGCCATCACCGTGGTGGCCGCCCTGCCGATCCTGGTGGTCTACCCATTTATGCAGCGTTACTTTGTGGTGGGGCTTAATGTGGGCGGCGTAAAGGAATAGCGTTTCTTATAGGAAGGCCGGATGTGAGGTTGAGTGGTCTGCAGTAAGCATACAGGCCGCCGCATTTACCGGAAATACCGTTTAACCGTATGTTCCAGCGGTTCAAGGCATTTGTCGAGGAACATTTTGTTTCCGCATACAACCCCGGCCTCGCCATAGTACTGTACGTTCTGCATCCGCTTGCATCCGCCGCGGCATAATTTAAAATATTTGCAGCCCCCGCATATCGGCGGGGTTTCTGTTTTTTCTGACAGGAAGGAATGCATCTTTTCAGTTTCAAATATTTCGCGCAGGGTAAGGTCTGCAAGGTTTCCCAAATTGTACTTGTCCAGCACATAAAAGTCGCAGGGGTAAACGCCGCCGTCCGCCTCCACAACATACTGGGCGCTGCATTGTCCGTTGATACCGCAGGCGGTTGGGAGCCCTTTAAAAAAATAATTCGCAATGTCGTCAAAAAATTTTACGCTGATGTACCGCCCCTGTCCCAGTTCTTTTGCCCACCAATAAAACAGACGGGAATAAAAATGGGCAAACCGCGCAGGCCGCAGGGCGTTTTTTGAATCATCCTGCCCCTCAATATCCTCAAGGCAGGGAATAAACTGTATGTATGCTATTCTTTCATTTTGAATAAAACGCCAAACCTTGTCAGGCTCATTGGCCGTTTCGTTGGTGAGCACGGTAAGAATATTATATTCCGCCTGATGCGCTTCCAGTATTTTTTTACTTTGCAGAATTCTGTTCCAGGTTCCTTCACCCCGGGCATCAGGGCGGTTGCGGTCATGGAAGCGCTCACCCCCGTCAAGGGAAAGACCGATCAAAAAATTATTTTTATGAAAGAACGAAGCCCACTCATCATCAATTAGTAAACCGTTTGTCTGAAATGCATAATGAATGATCACATTCCGCTTTTGTGCGGCAACATTTTCAACAAATTTTTCAAAGTAAGGAAGCCCCGCCAGCGATGGTTCCCCGCCCTGAAAGGCAAAGGTGACTTCATCCCCATCTTCCAGATCCTTAAAAACATTATCGATGATGCGGGCCCTTGTTTCAGCATCCATAATACCGTAAGAAGGGACAGTTCGGGATGAACTGATATCGGCGTAGAAACAGTACCGACACCGCATGTTGCAGAGGGATGACGCGGGCTTAATGAGCAGACTGAGCCGTTTCATCGGACACCGGGCCGGCGCTTAATTAAAACCGATGCGGAAAATGCTTCCGCAGCAGTGCGAAGAGTTCTTCCTCAAAATCACCTTTGCCGGGAAGCCCCTCAAAACTGTTCAGGCTTTCCCAGGCATTTTTGACGCCCAGATTTTCCAGCACGATACCGCCCCCGGCGGCGTCGTAGCCGTCCACGATAACAAAGCGGCCAAGGGATGCGTTATCGTAAAACGTAGAAACCGCAATCGGGTGGGCCAGACTTAACACCACACTGCCGCAGTCGTGGCGGCGCAGTTCGTTGTACTGCTGGTCCCCCTCGCCCAAAAAGCTTTCTATTTTTTCCAGCCGGACATCCACCCGGACGCTCCCCAGTTTCAAGAGGTAGGTCTTGTTAAAACTCAGGGGACGCGCGCCCAGCCAGATCACATTGGCCCGGATCTTGTCGGCAACATCCACGGGAGCGTCTTCCGAAGATTTGATCATCACTTCGCCGCGCTTTACGTAGATCTCTTCTTCTAAGGTAAAGCCCGATGCCTCGCCGGTGACCGCATGGTTTTTTGCAGGGGCGCTCCAGCCCTCGACATTTTTTATGTGGGCCTCTTTGCGGGATGGCAGGAAGGTAACCGCGTCTCCCACGGAGATTTCTCCGCTCACGATGGTACCGGCGTAAATGCGGCGGTCGTCGCCATCGTTGCTGAAACGGTACACATCCTGCACGGGCATGGCGAAAAATGAATCTTCGTTGGATGGAAGATTATGAAAACTGTCGAGAATTTCCAGCACCGTTTTTCCCGTATACCAGGGCATTTCCGGCGCAAGCTCGGTGATGTTTTTGCCTTCCCGTGCGCTTACCGGCACAAAGGCGATGGGCTTTACCTTGAGGGTTTCAAGGTATGCCGAATATTCGGTTTTGATATCCTCAAAGACCTGACGATCGTAGTTCACCCCGTCAAGTTTATTCACCGCCACCAAAACCTGAGAAATCCCCAGCAAAGAAAGCAGGAGGCCGTGGCGTTTTGAATTTTCCGCCACCCCTTCAATGGCGTCGATTACCAATACTGCGGCCACCGCGCGGGAAGCCCCGCTTAACATGTTCCGCAAAAATTCGATGTGCCCCGGAGCGTCAATGATGATGTATTCCCGGACCTTGCTCTTGAAAAAAATCCGGGCGCTGTCGATGGTGATCCCCTGTTTCTGTTCGTCGTCAAGGGCGTCCAGCAAAAAGGCGTATTCAAATACCCGGCCGTTCTTTTTGCAGGAATCCTTTACGGCCTGCAATTTGCCCTCCGGCAAAGACTGGGTGTCCGCCAAAAGTCGGCCCACCAAAGTACTCTTGCCGTGGTCCACATGGCCGGTAATAACGATGTTCATTCGCCCTGTTTGAGCGGCGCCTTCACGCAAATTTTCACCCATTACATGTACCCCTCTTTCCGCAGGGTTTCCAGAGTGCCGCCACCGTCAATGTCCTGAGCGCGGCCGGATCGTTCCGCGATGTTGCGGAATTTTCCGCTGATTAGTTCTTCTATTATTTCACGGGGATTGTGTGCGTCAGAATCCACCGGATTGGTACAGGGATAACAGCCCAAAGAACGGTAACGTTTGCCGTCACCCTGGTTGTAGTAAACAGAAATGGTGGGTATCTTTTCCCGCTCGATATATTCCCAGACATTGAGTTCGGTCCAATCCAAAAGGGGATGGACCCGCACATGGGTCTTGGGGGCGAATTCGGTTTTGTAGAGATTCCACAGTTCCGGCGGCTGGGTGCTGGCGTCCCATTCGCTTTTTTCGTCCCGGCTGGAAAAGACCCGCTCCTTTGAACGGCTTCCCTCCTCATCGCTGCGGACCCCCACAATTACTGCGTTGTAGGGTTCGGCGGATTCCAATTCATCCCAGGTATCCCGGTTAGGATCGTAAACCCGGCGGGCCCCGGTGCCGTCCAGGGTTTCCCGCAAGGGGATTGTTTTAAGTTCCTTGCAGCAAGAAATCCGGTCAAGGCCGTCAACAAAGGTGCGTTTTTCAGCAAGGGCCTTTTTGTTCTGCCCCACCACGAGGCGCAGTTTGAGTTCCTTTGCCAGCCGGTCCCGGTAGGCGATCATCTCAGGAATTTTATAATTGGTGTCGATATGGATAAGCTCAAAGGGCACATGACCGAAGAATGCCTTTTTCGCCAGCCACAGTAATACTGTGCTGTCCTTGCCGATGGACCAGAGCATCCCGATGTTCTTAAAAGATTTGTACGCTTCCCGGATAATGAAAATACTCTGGGATTCCAGCTTGTCAAGTTTATCCAGTTTTGTCAGTTCAATTTCTTCGCTCACAATGTTTTCCTTTATGCTGCGGACTAAAGTCAGTTCTTGCGCAGATGCAGACCGCATTCCTTGTGTTCGGGATTTTCCCACCACCAGCGGCCGGCGCGGATATCCTCACCGGGCTGCACCGCCCGTGTGCAGGGGGCGCAGCCGATGCTCGTAAAGCCCTTTGCGTAAAGCGGATTCAGGGGGAGGCGGTGTTCTTTTATGTAGGCCGATAGATCTTCTTCGTCCCAATCAAAGAGGGGATTGATTTTTATGAGGCCGAATTTTTCGTCGTATTCCAGGACTTTTAAATCCTGCCGGGTCACCGATTGCGAAGCGCGTAGGCCCGTGACCCAGGCGCTCTTTCCCGCGAGGATTTTTCCCAGGGGCGTCACCTTGCGCACCTGACAGCAGAGGTGGCGGTTTTCCAGGCTTGCCCGCATCCCCCATTCATCCCCAAGTTTGGCTTCCAAATCTTTGACCTCTTCCGGATCAGGGGCGTATTTTTTTATGGTGATGCGAAAAAAATCTTCCAGTTCTTTATGGTAGCTGAAAATTTCGGGGAAGAGTTTGAGGGTGTCCAGGGTGAACACTTCGAGATCGGCAATGCCACACTGCAAAAGCAGATGCAGGGCCGCCACGTCTTCGGCCTGGTAACTGAACGCCAGGGCAATGGGGCCTTTTATCTTTTCAACGATCTGCGGCAGTAATACTTCAGATGGCATAATCGCTCCAAACCTCATCCTTTGAATAAATCTTTGCGCCAAAGAAAACGATGTACACCGTTTCCCGGTTCTCCTGCTTGATCAGATTCCACTGCTTCTTGTCGATGTCCGCTTCAATGTCCCGGTCCCCGGTAAGGGTTTTAAGATTCACCCGCACCCGGCTGCCGAGCAGGCGGTGGGACTCAATCTTTGCCTCGATACCCTTTCCGTCTTTATTATCCAGGCTGATGCTGACATCGTGGGGCCTGACAAAAAAGGAAACCTCGGTCTCCCTGGCGCTTTCATCATTATCAAGATTAATGACCCCCTTGTCCAGACGGGCATGAAACAGATTCACGTTTCCCAAAAAGCCGTAAACAAAGGGATTGGCGGGCCGGTCGTATACATCCTCCGGGCTGCCGATCTGTTCGATCTTCCCCTTATTTAAAATTACGATATTATCCGAAACCTCAAGTGCCTCCTCCTGATCATGGGTGACGAAGACGCTGGTG
>BOBW01000002.1 GCA_026002595.1 Spirochaetia bacterium
TTTGCCCTTGAAGCCACGGGGCTTTCCGGGGGCGCGGGGACCGTGGCTTTCCTTGCCGCATTCGGCCGTTTTGTTGAGGTGAATCGTGTTTATAAGCTGCAAATTGACCAGTACCTGCTCCTGGATTATCCCGGCGAGGGGGATTTTCTGGAGGCGGCGCTTGCCGAGTTTTCGCCCCGCAAGATTATTGTCAGCTACAACGGCAAAAGTTTTGATTCGCAGATTTTGAAAACCCGCTGCCTGATGAACGGGATGACGCGGCCGGTCTATGCCCACGCGGACCTGCTCCACCCGGCGCGGCGTTTATGGAAACGGGTGCTTCCCGATTGCTCCCAGGCCACCATCGAAACTGAAATTTTGGGCCTTGACCGCACCGGTGATGTGCCGGGATCGCTGGCCCCTGAGATATGGTTTAATTTTCTGAAAAACAGCGATGCCGCGCCCCTCCTGGGGATCTGCGATCATAACCTCCGGGATATCAGGGGGCTTGCGGCGATCTTCACCAGCCTGTGCCATATTGCCGCGGACCCTTTGACCGCCATGGATACCTACCGGGTCGATGCCGAGCAGCTTGCCCTGCGCTGGCGGGACGCCGGGCATTCTGCCTTGAGGCGCGGGGATAATTTTGATGATGAAGAACTGCGGCGGGGACAGCGGCTGCTTGAACTTGCGGCCGAACGGGGCGGGGCGCGGGCGGCCTATGTCCTGGCCCTGGATTTAATTCGGCAGGGCAGAGCCGATGAGGGCCGCAAAAAACTTCACGCCCTTATCGCGGAGGATAATTTTACAGCCGCTGAAATAAAGTGCCTTGCCTTCCGGCAGCTTGCCATTGACGCGGAATGGCGTTTGCATGATATCCGGGAAGCCCTGGATCATGTTGAAAAGGCCCTTGCTTTGGAAAACATCCGGCAGGGTTTACGGAATGAATTAACAGTCCGCCGGGAACGGCTATTGTTAAAAAATTATCAGGAGTGAGTCAGCTCAAAAAAACAGTAAAACTACAGCAGGCTTACGGGGTCAACATCCACTTCAAGGTAGACGGCGCTGTCCTTTCCCTTTTCGTAGCGCTCAAGGAGGGTCCGGGCCGCGCCGTGGAGGGCGCCCATGGACGCCCCGCGGAGGATGAGCTGCCGCCGGTGGTTCCCCGCGATAATGCCGATGGGACATTCGGCGGGGCCCAGGGCATCGCCCCCGGCGGGGATAAGCCCTTCCGCCAGATTGGCAAGGCGGCCGATGGCCTTGTCCGCCTTAAGCGGGTCCCGGGCGCGGATTGTAAAGCGGATGAGCCTTGAGTAGGGGGGGAAGCGGAGCATCCGCCGCTGGTTCAGTTCGGCGCCGAAGAAGCCCGCCACATCCAGGGCGCAGGACCGGGTGATCACCGGGTCCTTGGGCCGCAGGGTCTGGACGATCACCTTGCCGTCCGGGAAGTAGCGGCCCGCGCGGCCCGCCACCTGGACGAGAAGCGAAAAGGTCCGTTCCGCCGCGCGGAAATCCGGCAGGTGGAGCCCCGTGTCCGCCAGGATCACACCCACGAGCCGCACCCCGGGAAAGTTGAGCCCCTTGGCCACCATCTGGGTCCCCAGGAGTATGTCCACCGCCCCGGTGCGGAACAGGGCCAGGGTCTCCTCAAGGCTCCCCTTTTTGCTGGTGGAATCCGCGTCGGCCCGGCGCACCCGCAGTTCCGGGAAGGTCCGGCGCACCTCTTCTTCGATCATCTCGGTGCCGAAGCCGGTAAAACCCGCTTCCAGTGAGCCGCATTGGGGGCAGGCCTTTGGAGGGGCTTCGGAATAGCCGCAGTAGTGGCAGATCGCCCGGCCCTTGCTTTTGTGGTAGGTGAGGGATACGGAACAGTGCCGGCAGGTGAGTTCAAAGCCGCAGGACGGGCAGTGGTAAAAATAGGCAAAGCCCCGGCGGTTCAAAAAGAGAATGGTCTGCCGCCCCATTTGCGCGGTCTTGCGGATCTCCTCTTTCAGTTCCGGCGTAAGGCAGCCTTCGGTGTGTTCCAGGCTCACCGGCTGTATCTCCGGGGGCTTGCCCCCGGAAAGGCGGCGGGAAAGGTCCAGCCGTTTAATCATACCGTCACCCATGCGCCCCTTCGGGTCGCTTTCCGATAGGAAGGATTGAATGGGCGCTGACGCGCCCGGCGTCATTAACTTCCACGCCTCTGCCGAAGGTGTGGCGGAGCCCATCAGCAGCAGGGCGCCTTCCGCGGAGCAGCGGTGCATGGCAGCCTGCCGGGCGTGATAGCGAGGAGTGTTCCCCGATTTGTAGGAGCCGTCATGTTCCTCGTCAATGATGATGAGCCCCAGGTTCTGCACCGGCGCAAAGACCGCGCTCCGGGGCCCTACCACGATCCGCACTTCCCCGCTCCTGATCCGCATCCACTCGGTAAGCCGGTTCGCCCCGCTCATCCCCGAATGCAGTGTCGCCGCCGCTGTCCCAAATCGCTTGCCGATGGCCTCCGCGGTCTGGTGGGTCAGGGAAATTTCCGGCACCAGGTAGATCACCGACTTGCCCGCCTTCATCATATGTTCCGCCGCCCGGAGAAATACTTCGGTCTTGCCCGACCCGGTAATACCGTAGAGGTAGAACATCGGCGGTAAGGAACTTCCAGCAGAGGAGTTGGAATCTTCCTTTGTGTTCCTTTGTGTTCCTTTGTGGTTTTCTTCTGTTCCGATTGCCGGGGCGATAATTGCGTCCAGGGCGGCCTGCTGTTCATCGGAGAGTTCCAGGGCGGCGGCGGTGATTTCGTTTTCATCGTCCGGGAGGGAAGGGTAGGACCCGGGCCGCCTGCCTGAGGGGATCATGGCGGACAGGGCCTGACCCAGGCTGCACAGGTAGTAGGCGGCTATCCATTGGGCAAGGCTGATGTCCCGCTGGTCAAAGAGGGGCTCGGCGTCCACCACCCGGCGTATCGCCTTTATCCCCGCCTCGTCCAGTCCGGGGGGCGGGCTGTCCCCTTCGCCCACGATGTAGCCCAGGACTTCCCGTTTGCCGAAGGGGGCCATGGCCCGCTTTCCCACTGCGGCTTCCCCCTTTTCGTCCCGGCGGTAACTAAAGGTCGTTTTTGCGGGAATATCGAAGACCAGGTCCAGGTATTGGGCCACTTTAGGGCCTTCCGGCCATAGACCGGGCGTAGTCCTGATCCAGTTCCATCAGTTTTGAGCGGAGGGTTTTTAAATCCTCCCATGCGGGGCGTTTCAATGAAGCGTCCAGGAGCAGCTCATCGGGGTGATAGGTGCCAAGCAGGGGAACAGCAGCATTGATGGACCGGCCTGCCGCTGTTCCCAGACAGAGGATAAACCGCGGTTTAAGGGCATCGATTTGTTCCGCGTTGCCGCTTACACAGTTCTTCCCCCGGAAGAGGCCGATGGAGGCAAGCATCTTGTCCAGCAATTGTCCCGCCGCTCCGCTGTTTTCGATGCCATCCCCAATCAGCATCAGAAGGGGCTGCGGTGTTTCATCAGCAATGTTATCGCTGAAGGCATAGGGCTCCCGGTCCCGGGTATAGCCGCCCCGGATGGTGTCGGCGGTTAAATCGAGGAATGAGGCAAGATGGGTTTTCTGTTCGGCGGTCACGAACTTATATTAACCGGGCAAGATGAAATAAACAATGCGGTCTCCGTGTTCTTGTTTTTAGATTTTATCTTTTTCGGCCACGGCAAGAGTCCAAACTGCTTTGCTTTGAGGATCGATCCAGGTATCCAGCACGTAAAAATGAACAAGCGAGCCATGAGCATATATGGCATCCTCACTGGCGCTGTTATAATCAAAAGTCCCGGCGCCTTGATAATTGAAGTTCCCTGCCTGTGAAGTGATATGTATATTTCTGATAATGGAAAAAATTGCGTTCTGGTAAGCAGCGGCGTAGGTATCGGCAAGGGAAGAATGCCGGCCGGCATAGCCAATGCCTATTTCGTAACCTTCAATTGCGGGCGGGGGAAAATCTACCCAGTCGGGCTTGGTATCACTCCCGCTGTAGACCGGATGATACCTTACCGGCACGGGCAGGGCCGATTGGTATGCGGCGCGGATAATAAGGACATTTTCAATTTCCATGGTGTCCGTGTCGGCGTCAAACTGCAGGGCATCAACATACCGGGCGGAACCTTCCTCGTCATAATTCAGGGAAGTCTGCACATCGTGGGCATAATCAAAGGTCCCGGAACCGATATTGGTTTCGGAAAGATATTCCCCTGAAACCTTATGAAAGATCGCCACCCGCCGGGCTGCGTCTTCCAGGGCAAGCCGGATGGTTTCTTTGGGGTCCGACCTTTTTCCGGCAACGCCGATAAAGGTAAGCCCTTGTCCGGTAGGTATGGAAAGCAAAAAGGGAAGCACTTCCGCTTCTGCCGTGGTTTTATGGGGCTGGGGCCCGCTTGCGCAGCCCATTATACAAAACAGAAAGAGCAAAACTATCACGCCAAATTGTTTTAACATCAATCACTCTCATTATTGTTCTTATGCGCCGCGAATAAAAAGGGGGCGCCCGACTGTCTGTTTGCCGGACAGCCCCAGGGGCTTACTCGTTAACGGCAATCGGTTTTTCAGACTTGGCAAGCTGGGCATCCAGCAGATCCAGCGCCTGCTTGGCCTTGAACTGGGCAAAGGCCGCTTCCTGATTGCCTAATATGCCGGCCACCGCAGCCTTGGCATCGGATTTTTTGAATTCAACCAGATACCAATAGGTGCCGTCCGGGGCCTTCCAGCGTTTGATGGGCCGCGCTCCGGAGAGGTCTATATTGGTGATCGAGCGGCTGACATCTTCCTGCAGGGAAGCGTTGGCCTGGGAACCGGCTACCCCCGCGTCGAGGTTATAGTCGGTGAACATGGCCTGCACCTTGTTATTAAGCTGCCGGGCAAGGGCTACCCGCCCTCGTGCTTCCGCAGTGGTCATGGACATGGATTCAGAGGACTGCTTGGCAGTGCCAATACCCCATAAAACATCCTCCGGCGGGAAATCATCAAACCATGGCGGCGTATTGGCATTAGCCGGGGCCGATGGCTGAGCGGCGGTCGGGACGGAACCGCAGGCCGCCACCATGGCGGCCAACAGTACAGCCAAAATAATGAAACAAGTTTTCTTCATAAAAAACCTCCTGAAATATTATTAAGTTTCAAAAGAAACCTAAGCGCAAACTGAAATCAACGTTTTTGCGGTAACAAAGACGCGAGGTACTCTTTAAGCGTTGCGGGGTATTTTTCAGCTATTTCCCGTTCTATGGCGGTATATGCGGCTGTTTGCGCACCCTCGTAGGTGGCATGGCCCTCACGATCGGCGACATTAAACGAAATCAGAACCGTGCCTGTTTCATTTTCAATCAGGTTGGCGCTGGCCACATACCGGCAGAATTTATTGTTGTTATTGGGAAAGCTAACTTCGCCAAGGCTTATGCTCACTTCCAGTTCATAGGGCGGATTATTTCCCCTGGTCCGCAATCCCTCCCCTTGCAGGGCTTTGGCAAAGGCATCACGAATCCGGTTGGCCCGGTCCCCTTCAACCGTTACGACAACAGTGATAGCTTTTTGAATAGCGGACGCCTCAAGGCTGTAAGAATCGGCGCTTTTCAGGTTTAACGAAGAGGCGGAACCGCCGGCCTGGGAAATGACATTAGCGTATTTGGCGTTAATGCCGGCCATAGAGGCGGCCAGCCTATAACGGGCAATACCATCAAAGCTGTTTTTTTCAGCGGGGCTCATATCGGTAAGCTCATCAATGTTCCGCTGATTGGACCGTATCAATTCCGTATATATGACTATCGTCTTTTCCCTGTCCATGTAGGCGGCGGCGTATACCGTTCCTTTGGCGTCATCCCAAACATTCCCGATTTCCGCGCCCATGAGCGAGTCCATGGAAGCGGCGGTGGCAACCTGATCCCGAATACTGGTGTTCTCCGATACGGAGATGATCCCCTTTGACACCGCCTCGGAGTACATGGTGGCGGCGCTGAAATCCGCCTTCACCGACTGCCCAAAGAGGGCCGCCAGCGCGGCCAGGGCCTTTTTTTCCGCTTCGGAACGGTTTGGCGCAAAGCCCACGGCTGCCATGTACCGGTCCCGGCTGTAGAGCCTGTAAGGATCCATGACCCATGCCGGTTCCGCGCCGCCCCTGCTTGCTTGCGGCGGCGCTTTGACTGTCCCGGCGCTGCTTTTACCGGCCAAGGCGTCCTCAAGCCTGGCAACAGCATCCCGCGCCGCCGCATCCGCATTACCTTTGGATTGGGCAGGAAGGAAATTCGCACAGAGAAAGATCATCAGCATATATGGAATTTTTGGAAACGATGCCATGGGATACCTCTTACAATTGTTGACTATTAGAATGCCTCGGATGCAACGGACAGCACCTGGGCTGACTGCGTATCCAAAGCGCGCAGCCGCAGCCGCCGCAGTTCGCCGGTTCCGGTAACGGCGCCGGTGATGATAACACCCGCACCGGCGATTTTGCCGATTGAAACCGCTTGTTTGTCATCCACTTCACCGGACATTTGCAGGTTTTGCTCCTTGCGGATAGTGTCCAACTGGCTGCGGTCGATCAAGGTTAAGCCTTCTTCAACCATGATATATTCCAGCTCGTTGGCAATAAATTCCGCAATATCCGGGTCTTTTGAAGAAACGTTCACGATTGCGATTTTTATTGCCGCCGGTATTTTTTCCATGACTTTGTCGGCCGCCGACTGAAGGGAACCCACAACGCCGGTTCCCTGCGGCTTCGGAGTCGGCGCTGCCGGCGCTCTTGGAGCTGTGACCGCCTTTAGAGCTTCGACCGCCCTTTGAGCCGCGGGCACCGGCGCCTGTACGGCGGGCGCCGCAATGGAGACACCGGAAGCCGGTTCAATGGCAAGACTTCTTGCCGATTGCGGATTTACCACAAACGCAATTGTTTCACCCTCTGCGCTAAACGGCCATTTTGTGGTCATTAATGAAGAAAGAGCCGCATGAATCGTATGGTTCCCATTGGAAACCATAATTCGCCCGGTTTCGCCGTTTGTCAAAGTGAGCACTTCTTTGCCGTCAATATAAATTCTTTCTTTAAATCCCGAATTTATTGAAGAATTGGCCCGCTGAACGAGAATTTCCGTCTGGCACCACGCGTTTGCCGCCAGCAATACCGCGAATAAAACAGCGGCTGATTTTTTCATATAACCCCCCTAAAAACAAATCCGATGCCGCAGGCCCGGAGACCTGCGGCGATGATGCCCGCGATTGCGGGCGTGCGCTTGTAATCGGCGCGCCAGTAGGTGCATTACAGTTTTATGCTCAGACCTGCTGTAAAGAACCGGTTGAACGGCACCTCAATGGTAAAATTGTCTTGCGTAAATTTACCGTTGTACTGATCAAACCCGGCTTCGGCAAAAAGACCAACAAGCTGCGTAAAATAGAAAGCCACGCCGATGTCAATGCCGAACGCAAAGCCTCCCTCGGCTTTCATATCAGTCAAAAAATCAGATTTCAAACTGCCAAAGGCATAGCCGATTTTACCAACGCCATAGAGGTCGAGTTGAGGATGCAGGTCAAGGTGATAGGCGACGCGCAGCAAAATCGGGATTGCTATTGCCGTGACATCATATTGCGAGCTGTTATCATCCTTGAATGTTGATGTGTCAACGCCGATTTCTGCCCCAAGCGACAGCGGTACACTGATGGGCAGGAGATAATCAAGGTAGAAGTTCCCCCCAAAACCAACATCTCCCTTCAAATTATCAACGCCGTCACCCTTGGCTTCAGCCGACCCAAGCGCGGCCCCCAGGCTCATGGTAACCTGCGCGTACGCGCCGCTGGCCAGAAAAGCCAGCGCCGCTGCCAAAACGAGAAACTTTTTCATGTTCACTCCTTAAAATGAAACGAATTTTTCCTTTCTTACGAAAGGTTTTTTATAAAAGCCCATACGGGCCTTTTCCTCATAGTTGGCTTATCAGCCAATTTTCAATAAATTATTCTACAAAAAGCAAAATGTCAATAGCTCTTTTGGCTTTTTAGCATATTCCGTATAGAATGGGTTTTAGAGAAAATTTAAAGGCTGAATTGACCTATTCCGGGATGATGGTCAAGGAATTGGCCGCTCAAACCGGCCTAAAAAAGCATACCATTGACACGTACCTAAGCGTCCGGGGCAGAATGCCCGCCGCGGATGTAGCCGTACGGATCGCGTCTGTCTTAGGGGTATCTGTCGAGTATTTGGTGAGCGGCGATGAAACACCGGGAAACACAAGATCATCCCGCCTTTCGCCGGAAGTCCGTCTTATGGCCCGGATAGCCGAGCAGTTGCGGCCCGATTACCGAAAAATTGCCCTGTCACTGGTCGAAACCCTACGAAAACACGATATTTCCACCACGCCTTCCTGATGGGAACGCAGGGGCGCCTTTTCTTTGAGGATTAATAGGCGCTGGACACGGTATAGACAAATTTGATATCATTCCTCAATTATCTAAACACAATTTTGGAGGAAGTATGACAATAGTTGAGATGCTCGGGCAAAGCGGCGTCCTGACCGTGATGGGTATGGGGACGGTGTTCTCGTTTTTGGTGATTGTGATCATCGCCGTCACCCTGATGGGCAAGGTAGTCCACGCCCTGGGCGCGGACAAGTCAGACCAAGGGTCCGCTGTAACAACCCCTGCACGGCCATCGGCTCCGCAGGCCAATTCGGCCGCAAAGACCGCCGCTGTTACGGCTGCCATCACCGCCGCAGTAACTGAATACCAAAAGACTGAAAATTGAAAGCCGCTTTGCGGCTTTCTTGGGAGTTTCCTGCGGAAACTCCATTAATAACGTAAAAGATAGGAGAAAATATGCCTAAAGTTAAACTTACCGATCTGGTGCTGCGCGATGCCCACCAGTCCCTGCACGCTACCCGTATGACCACGGCGGATATGCTTCCCGCCTGTTCCCGCCTCGATAAAATCGGCTACTGGGCCCTGGAAGCCTGGGGCGGAGCCACTTTTGACTCCTGCATCCGCTTTTTGAATGAAGATCCCTGGGATCGATTGCGGAAGCTCCACGCCGCCCTGCCCAATACCCCGATCATGATGCTCCTCCGGGGCCAGAACCTGCTCGGTTACCGGCATTACGCCGATGACGTGGTGGACAAGTTTGTGGAGAAGGCCGCCCAGACCGGTGTCGGCGTGTTCCGTATTTTTGACGCCTGTAACGACCCCCGCAATCTCAAGCGCGCCGCAGATGCCGCGAAGAAAACCGGCAAACATGTCCAGATGGCCATTTCCTATGCAACAACTCCTTACCATACAAAAGAGATTTACGCCGATCTTGCCAAGCGCTATGCCGAATTCGGCGCGGATTCAATCTGTATCAAGGATATGTCCGGCCTGTTAAAACCCTACGAAGCCTACGATCTGGTTAAGGCGATTAAGGCCAAGGTTGATATTCCCGTAGAGATCCACACCCACGCAACCACCGGCCTTTCGGTTGCTACATTGGTAAAATCCGCCGAAGCGGGCGCGGAAATTCTTGACACAACGATTTCCTCCATGGCCATGGGTACGAGCCACAGCCCCACCGAAACCATTGTGGAAGCCTTCAAGGGTACCGAATTTGAAACCGGCCTTGATATTACCGCCCTCCTCGACATTGCGGTCTATTTTCGGGATGTCCGTAAAAAATACGCCAAGTTTGAATCGAGCTTCCTCGGCGCAGATACCCGCATCCTCGTTTCACAGGTCCCCGGCGGTATGCTCTCCAACCTGGAAAATCAGCTTAAAGAGCAGAACGCCTCCGACAAGATCGATGCGGTGCTCAAGGAAATTGCGGTTGTGCAGAAAGACTGCGGCTATATTCCCCTGGTTACCCCCACCAGCCAGATTGTCGGTACCCAGGCGGTGTTCAATGTCCTGTTCGGGCGCTACAAGAACCTCACCTCCGAGACTGCGGACCTCGTAACCGGCCGCTATGGCGCCCTTGCCGCTCCGGCAAACCCCGAACTGGTAAAACTGGCCCTGGCCAAGAACAACTACGATGCGGTGATTACCGAGCGGCCCGCCGATAGTATTGCCAATGAATACGCCAAAATGGCCGAAGAGGCCAAGAAAGAAGGCGCGCAAACCGATGAGGATGTCCTGACCTATGCGATGTTCCCCAAGGTTGCCCCGAAATTCTTCAAGGAACGCTCCAAAGGGCCGGTGGATTCCGCATCTTTCGCGGTTCCCGCTGCTGCCGCAGCTTCTTCCGCCCCCGCAAAGGCCGGAGCAGGGCAGGCCGCCCGTTACAATGTAAACGTAAACGGCGCCAACTATGATGTTGTGGTAGCCCCTGCCGGTACGGTGGCGGTAGCTCCCGCAGCCGGTAAAGCAGCCCCAGCTGGCGGAGCGGCCCGTTCCGGCGGCGGTTCCCAGATTCTCTCCCCCGTAGCGGGGACGGTCTTGCGCTATGCGGTAGCCGATGGTGACACGGTTAAGGCCGGGGATAATGTGATTATCATCGAGTCCATGAAGATGGAACTGGAGATCAAGGCCACTTCAACCGGTCCTGTCCACTTCCTCGTACCCACGGGTACCCAGGTTGCGGCCCAGCAGCCTATCGCCGAAATCGGCGGCTCCGGCGTGGTTCTTGAAGCCGCGCCTGCCGCTGCTGCTCCCGAAGCGGCCCCTGCTCTTGCGGCAGCTACTCCATCAGGCGGCGGCACGGTGATCCCCTCCCCGGTAGCGGGGACGGTTCTCCGCTATGCGGTGGCCGAAGGGGCGCAGGTCAAGGCTGGGGACAATGTGGTGATCATCGAATCCATGAAGATGGAACTTGAGATCAAGGCCACCAGCGCCGGAAGCGTTCACTACCTGGTTCCCACGGGAACCCAGGTTCAGTCCCAGCAGCCCATAGCTGAGATTGGATAATGCCGTTGGCATTATCCAATCTCTCGGAGTTTTCGCTTAGCGAAAACTCCATGGCTGCTAGAGTTATATAGAAGGAAAGGAAGATATGTTAAACCTTAAAAAGAACCCCATACTGGTCGTTAAAGTCTGTCTGCTCCTGCTGATCGGCGCCTTTGCGATCAACATGGTGGGCACGGCCTTTACCCCGCGGGCACAGGCTGCCGGTAATTCCGAGCAGATAGCCGATTCAACTTCGGAACTGCCCTCCTTCAGGAATCTGAACGGGATCATTCCCAACAGCAGGGATATACCCCCGGTTACCCTGGGGAGTTTTGCCCGGAACATCGTGGAAACCACCGGTATATACGCTTTTATTACCGATCAGATACACGGTGAAACCCCGGCGGGGGACCCCATTACGGTCTTCGGCTGGCAGGAATTCCTCATGGTGGCGGTGGGCTTCCTCATCGTTTACCTGGGGGCGATCAAGGGCTTTGAGCCCCTGTTGCTCATCCCCATCGGCTTCGGAACCATCTTTGTAAACATCCCCCTGGCGGGGATGGGGGCTGCGGAAATCGTTCAGCATGTGCTGGTAAACGGTGAGATAATCGAAGAGATAGTCCAGCATCCGGGTTTCCTGGATATCATCTACGAAGCCGGGGTAGGAAACGAATTTTTCCCCCTGATCATCTTTATCGGTATCGGCGCCATGACCGACTTCGGCCCGCTTATCGCCAACCCAAAGACGGCTATTTTAGGCGCGGCGGCGCAGTTCGGCGTGTTCGGTACCCTCTTTTTTATCTCCGTTGCCAACTATCTGCCCGGCGTTGCCTTCAATCTTAAGGAAGCCTGCGCGGTGGCCATCATCGGCGGCGCGGACGGTCCCACCACGATCTACATCGCGGCGAAGCTTGCCCCCCACCTGCTGGCAACGGTTGCCGTAGCGGCCTATTCCTACATGGCCCTGGTGCCCCTTATTCAGCCGCCCATCATGCGGGCGCTGACCACCAAGCAGGAGCGGCTTATCAAGATGCGGCAGCTCCGGCCCGTTTCCAGGACCGAGAAGATTGCCTTCCCCCTGGTGGTATTTGTCCTGACCCTGCTCCTCCTCCCCTCTGCGGCGCCCCTCATCGGCTGTCTTATGTTCGGTAACTTTCTCCGTGAATGCGGAGCGGTGGCGCGGCTCTCCGATACCGCCCAGAATGAACTGATGAACATCGTGTCATTGTTCCTCTCCCTGGGCGTGGGCAGCCAGATGACCCCCGAAAAGTTCCTGAACCCCTCGTCCCTGATCATTGTGGTCATGGGTCTTGTGGCCTTCTCTGTCGCCACCGCTTCGGGGCTTCTGATTGCCAAGTTCATGAACCTCTTCCTCAAGGAGAAGATCAATCCCCTTATCGGTTCCGCCGGCGTTTCGGCGGTTCCCATGGCCGCCCGTGTTTCCAACAAGGTGGGCCTGGAATCCGATCCCGGCAACTTCATCCTGATGCACGCCATGGGCCCCAATGTGGCCGGCGTTATCGGCACCGCCATTGCGGCGGGCGTCATGATCGCGGTTTACGGGGGCTGAGTTCAACTTCGGTCCAGCAGCGTTTTGTGATGTAATGAGGGAACTCGATGTTTATCGGGTTCCCTTTTTTATGGCTATTTTTGTCTTGACAAATCATCTTGAATGCCCTAATATTATTTTATGGAGCTTCAATTTGAATGGGATGAAGCCAAAAACAGGCGGAACATCGCAAAACATGGTATTAGTTTTGAAGATGCCCGTTATGTTTTTGCCGATCCCCTTCATCTTGAAACCTATGACAGAGCGCATAGCATTGATGAGGACCGGTGGCGTATTATCGGCGATATCGGCAAAATAGTACGGGTTAGCGTTACCTATCGGGGTGATGTTATCAGGGTTATTTCGGCCGTGGAGGCCGGCTCCGCGGAAAGGAAAGAATATGGCAATTATTAAAAGTTCATTGGATGTTTCAAAGGGAATTCCTCAGGAAGTAAAGGCCAGGGTAGAAAAGATGGCCAATAAGGGGAACATTAACCCGGTTGACTACGACAATCTCCCCCTGACAGAGGCCGAATTGGGGGGAGCCGCTGCGGATCGTGAGGAACGGTATATGGACGCCATCGGCCTTAGACCCTCCGAAGTTTCGGTTTTGTCCCCCCAACAACTGGAAAAAATCGCCCAGGCAGCCAAGGAAAGGCGGGAGCGGGTTATGTTTTCCATCAGGCTGTCCAGGACATCCATTAATTGGTGGAAAAGTTTGGGGAAGGGCTATACGGGTCTTATGACCAAATTTTTGGAAGAGGCCCCCAATCACCCTGATTGGGTAAAAACGGTGGTGGAGAAATAACCATGACAGACAAAGTTTGCGTTACCATCGATGAATACATCGCATCATTTCCGGAGCCGGTAAAAAAGCTGCTTACCCAAATGCGAGAGACCATCCGCGAAGCCGCCCCCGAAGCTGTCGAAAAAATCAGCTACCGGATGCCAACCTTTTACCAGAAGCAAAATCTGGTTCATTTTGCGGCAATGAAACACCACATCGGCTTTTATCCCGGCGCGGAAGCGGTCGTTGTCTTTGCCCCCAGGCTTACCGAATATGTCACATCCAAAGGGGCCATTCAGTTTCCCCTGTCAAAGCCGCTGCCCCTGGATATTGTGGCGGAGATTACCCGGTGGCGGGTTAATGCGGTAAAACAATGATCCAAATTTTTGGAACCCCAAAATGTAAGGATACCCAGAAGGCCCTCCGTTTTTTCAAGGAGCGGCGGGTGGAAGTACAGTTCCGGGATTTAACGGTAAAGCCCCCCAGCCCCGGCGAATTGGACGATATGGCTGCTGCCTTGACGGGCAGCTTGGCCCTCACAGGCGTTCATGCCGGGAAGGGCTGCGAAGCCATGCTTGATACGGAATGCGCCGCAGCGAAGGAACGGGGCCTTTCTTACATGGACTACGATGCCCGTGAAGAATTCCTCAGCGATCCCCGGCTTTACAAAACACCTCTGGTGCGGGAAGGGAAGGGGAAAGCGGCAAGGGTAATCGCGGGCTTCGATGAAAAAGCCCTAAAGGATATGCTGTAGGGAATTGGGGCTTGTATATTTTTTCTCTTTTCGCTACCTTATTGAGTATAAAACTATCGATTGGAGGTTCAAATGAAAGTAGCAATTAACGGGTTCGGCCGCATCGGCCGCCTGGTGTTCCAGGCCCTGGTGGGTCAGGGACTGCTCGGAAAAGACAAGATTGACGTGGTAGCGGTGGTGGACCTTTCCACCGATGCGAAGTATTTCGCCTATCAGCTTAAATACGATTCCACCCAGGGCCAGATGAAGGCTGATATCGGCACCAAGGGCGAGGACATTCTGGTGGTGAACGGCCACGAGATCAAATGCATCTCCGGCAAAGGCCAGACCCCCGACACCCTGCCCTGGAAAGCGCTGGGCGTGGACTATGTTATCGAATCCACTGGTATCTATACCAATGAAAAAGCCTACGGCCACATTGCCGCCGGTGCCAAAAAGGTTATTATTTCTGCCCCCGGCAAGTCTGCGGACGATTCCAAGCCCATCAAGACCATCGTCATGGGTGTTAACAACGAAGAATACGAGCCTTCCAAGCACCATGTGGTGAGTAACGCAAGCTGCACCACCAACTGTCTGGCTCCTCTGGTGCATGTCATCCTGAAAGAGGGTATCGGGATTGAGACCGGTCTTATGACCACCATCCATTCCTATACGGCGACCCAGAAGACCGTGGATGGCGTTTCCCAGAAAGACTGGCGGGGCGGACGGGCTGCGGCGGTCAATATCATCCCCTCCACCACCGGCGCCGCCAAGGCGGTCGGGGAAGTGCTTCCCTCCACCAAGGGTAAGCTCACCGGTATGAGCTTCCGGGTTCCCACCCCCACGGGCTCCGTGGTGGACCTGACCTTCCGCTCGACCAAGGATACTTCTATTGAAGAAATCGACGGGGCTTTGAAGAAGGCCAGCACCAGCTACCTCAAGGGCATTCTGCAGTATGCGGATGAAGAAATTGTCTCCCAGGACATCGTCCACAACTCCAACACCTCGATTTACGACAGCCTTGCCACTCTGCAGAACAACCTGAAGGGCGAGAAGCGGTTCTTCAAGGTGGTTTCCTGGTACGACAACGAGTGGGGCTATTCCAACAAGGTAGTGGATCTGCTCAAGTACATCGACAGCAAAAAATAGATATGCGCCATTAAAACGGCGCATATCTATCGTTATACGGCATTGAAACGCCGTATAACGACCGGTTTCCGCCATTAAAACGGCGGAAACCTTATGGAAAGCATTTGTGTAAAAGGCCCCGACCCGCATAGGGCGGGGCTTTTTTACTTTATAAAACAATTCGGAGGTAAATTATGGCTATTAAGACAGTCAAAAGCGTAGACCTTAAGGGTAAACGGGTTATCATGCGGGTGGATTTTAACGTGCCCATGAAGGACGGGGTGGTGCAGGACGATACCCGGATCACGGCGGCGATTCCCACCATCAAGTACATCCTGGATCAGGGGGTTAAGACCCTGACCCTGATGTCCCACTTGGGGGACCCCTCCAAGGACGCCAAGAAGGCCCAGGAAAAGGCCGAGAAAGACGGCAAGACCTTTGACGAGGCGAAGTACATCGCCGGTAAGCACCGGATAAAGCCCGTGGCGGAATACCTCGCGAAAAAGCTGGGCAAGCCCGTGGTGTTTGCCGGGGAAGACGGGGATTACGGCAAGAAGGGCTTCATCGACGGACAGCCTGCCGGGACGGTGATCATGCTGGAAAACACCCGGTTCCACAAGGAAGAAACCGCCAAAGAGGCGGCCGATCGGGACAAGTTGGCGAAAGAGTTGGCCTCCTACGGCGACATCTTTGTAAATGACGCCTTCGGCACCGCCCACCGGGACCACGCTTCCACCGCTTCCATTGCCAAGTTCGTACCGGTTTCGGTGGCGGGCTTTTTGATGGAGAAGGAAGTCAACTATCTGGAACCCATTGTTACCAATCCCCAGAAGCCCCTTGTGGCCATCATCGGCGGGGCAAAGGTTTCCTCCAAAATCGCCGTGCTGGAAAGCCTGTTGAAAAACGCTTCCGCGCTGGTTATCGGCGGTGGTATGGCCTATACCTTCCTCAAGGCTCAAGGGCACAAGGTGGGTAAATCCTTGATCGAAGATGATCAGCTTGATACGGCCAAGAGCATCATCGAAGCCGCCAAAAAGACGGGGGCCGAAATTGTGTTGCCCCTGGATCACATCGGGGCCGAGACCTTTGACGCCAATGCCAAACCGGTAGCCATCGACGGCCTGGACATCCCCGATAACCTCATGGGGCTGGATGTGGGGCCGAAAACCGTAGCTAAATACAAGGAAGTCCTCGCCAAGGCAAAAACCATTGTATGGAACGGCCCGGTTGGTGTCTTTGAATTCGACGCCTTTGCAAAGGGCACCGAGCAGGTGGCCAAGCTTGTGGCGGAAGCCACCGGCCGGGGAACCATCACCGTGGTAGGCGGCGGTGATTCCGTGGCGGCGGTGAACAAATTCGGCCTGGCCTCCAAAATGAGCCACGTCTCCACCGGCGGCGGCGCATCCCTGGAACTGCTGGAAGGGAAGAAACTCCCCGGCATCGAAGTTACCCGCGGGTAGGGAAGAGGAGAAACCACGAACCACACAAACCACACGAATGAAAATTAAGGAATTTTTAATTTTTTCTTTTCTTCTTTCGTGCCGTTCGTGTGGTTCGTGGTTAAAATTCTTAAATTAGTATTCTATAGGAGCATAACATGAGCAGAGATTATTACATTGCCGGCAACTGGAAGATGCACAAGACCCGGTCCGAGGCGGCCGATCTGGCAAAGGCCCTGTCGACCCAGCTTAAGGACGGGAAACATAAGTACCTGGTTGCGCCCAGCTTTACGGCGATTGAGACCGTGGCCGCCATCGTCAAGGGGACCAACATCCGCCTGGGGGCGCAGAACTGCGCCGCCGAGGAACAGGGCGCCCATACCGGGGAAGTTTCGGTGCTGCAGCTCAAGGACCTGGGGGTCCAGACGGTCATTCTGGGGCACAGCGAACGGCGGCATGTGTACAAAGAAGACGATGCCCTGATCAACAAGAAGGTCAAGCTGGCTTTACAGCACGGTTTTGAGGTGATCCTCTGCGTGGGGGAACTTCTTGCGGAACGGGAAGCGGGCAAGGCGGAAGCGGTCTGCGAAACCCAGACCGTGAAGGGCCTTGAGGGGGTATCCACCGCGGACTTAAGCCGGGTCGTCATTGCCTATGAGCCCGTGTGGGCCATCGGGACCGGCAAGACCGCCACCCCGGAGGACGCCGACGCCATCCACGCCTATGTGCGGAAGGTAATCGGGAAGCTCTACGGCGCGGACGCTGCGGCAAAGATCATCATCCAGTACGGCGGGTCCGTAAAGGCCGATAACGCCGCCCAGCTTATGGCCAAGAAAAACATCGACGGCGCACTGGTGGGCGGCGCGGCACTCAAGGCCGACACCTTTGTCCCGATTGCAAAATTTGGTTGATGCTAAACAGTTAGAATGGGCGGCTTAAGGAAAAAGCTATACGACAATCTCGGCGTCATTCTTTTTTCTTTTGCCGCCCTTTTGGTATTGGTGATATCCATCAATGCCAGTATCCTCGTCAATTTTATCTCGTCCTATCTGGAAGAAAGTATTGATGAGCGGCTTCTCGTTTCCAGCCGCTCCCTTGCCAAAATTGTTACGGCAGATGAGCTGGATGAACTCCGTACCCCTGATGATATGGAGAAGCCGCTCTTTGCGGATATCAGAAACCGGCTCATCAAATTCGCCGATGAACATAAGGTACGTTATGCATACTATTTCAGAATAACTGCCGATAATGCTCTGCAATACATTGTTGATAATGATGCGAACCCTGAAACGGTTGTGAACCTTGCAATCCCGCCCCAGCCCATGGAAGAAAAAGAAATACTGCTGCTGCTGCGTATTCATCAGGCGGTTACCACGGCGCTGGGGGCCTATCCTCTGGGGTACGAGGGGCTGCTTACTTCCTATGCGCCGGTCTTCGATTCTGCGGGAAACATCAGCGCCATTGCGGGGATAGATATTCCCGATGAAAAGCTTATCCAGGCCCATAACCGCAGCGGTGTTTTTGCGGTGGTGCTGCTGGGTTCCATGGCTTTTGTTATTGCGTCGGGGTTCTTTAGTTTTTTTATTTACCGCAAAAAAAATGAGGAACGGAACATCGCGCTGGAACAGGCTGAAAAGGCGAACCGGGCTAAAAGTGATTTCCTTGCCAACATGAGCCACGAGATGCGTACCCCCATGAACGCGATCATCGGCATGACCGCCATTGCGAAGGGCGCGGAGAATATCGAAAAAAAGGAATACTGTTTAGACAAGATCGAGGAAGCTTCCACCCATCTGCTTGGGGTTATCAACGATATTCTTGACATGTCAAAAATTGAAGCAAACAAGTATGAACTTTCTTTGGCGGAATTCAATTTTGAAAAGATGATCAGAAATGTTGTTGATGTGATCAGTTTCCGGGCGGAAGAGAAACAACAGACCCTTAGTATTACTGTTGATAAAAATATTCCACCCGTGTTAATTGGGGATGATCAGCGGCTGTCCCAGGTGATCACCAACCTTCTTTCCAATGCGGTAAAATTCACCCCCGATCATGGCACCATAGAACTTGATGCCCGTGCAAAGGGTATTGCCGACGGGACCTGTACCATCCGGGTGAGGGTTATTGATTCCGGTATCGGTATAAGCGCGGAAGATCAGGGCCGGCTTTTTTCTTCCTTCGAGCAGGCCGATTCAAGCACCTCCCGGAAGTTCGGCGGCACGGGCCTGGGGCTTGCCATCGCCAAACGGATTGTGGAAATGATGGGGGGCGTTATCTCGGTGGAGTCCGAGCCGGGCAAGGGTTCTGTCTTTAGTTTTACTGTGCCGATCCGGGCGGTATCTGCGGTGGACGCTGCGGCGGATACCGCCTTTGAAAATTCCCGTGGAAAAGAGACCGCCGCTACAGTTCCCCCTGCGGACGATTTTTCAGGATATCGAATCCTGCTGGCGGAGGATGTGGAAATTAACCGGGAGATTGTGCTGTCCCTGTTGGAGCCCACGGGCCTTTTGGTTGAATGTGCGGAAGACGGCGCCCTCGCGGTGGAGCGCTTCACCGCCGCCCCCGATGCCTTTGATATGATCTTTATGGACATCCAGATGCCCGAAATGGACGGCTATGAGGCCGCCCGCGCAATCAGGGCTGTTGAAAACGGACTAAAGCCCGTTTTCAACAGCTTGGAGTTTGAGCCGCAGGCTCAAACTCCCAAGGTACATGCGAAGCATGTACCAATTATTGCCATGACGGCAAATGTATTTAAGGAGGACATTGAAAAGTGCATTGAAGCGGGGATGGACGGCCATGTGGCTAAGCCCCTCGATATTGAGGAAGTGTTGGCCCAATTACGGAAGTATCTGCCGAAATGGTAAAGGAGCTGCGCGTGGAATTTAGGGCGGCGGTGATAACCGCCAGCGACCGGTCTTACCGGGGGGAGCGGAAGGACGAGAGCGGCCCCCTGGTTGCGGAGATGCTTAGTGCGGCGGGGTACAGGGTAGTTTCCTGTGATATCCTTCCCGACGAGCGGCAGATGCTGGCGGAAAGGATGAAGGCTATCTGCGATAAAAATGAGGCGGACCTTATCGTGACCACCGGGGGCACCGGTTTTTCTTCCCGTGATTATACCCCGGAGGCCACCATGGACATTGCCGAGCGCATGGTTCCCGGAATCCCCGAAGCCATGCGGGCCTATAGTTTACAAAAAACCAACCGGGCCATCCTGAGCCGGGCCGCTGCCGCCATCCGGGGCAAAACCCTGATCATCAATTTGCCCGGCAGTCCAAGGGCGGCGAAGGAAAATCTGGAATGTGTCATTGACGCACTGGAACACGGATTGCGGATGCTCATTGGGGAACCGGAATAAAAACGGATTAACACCCAAACCGCTTATTAAGCCAGTTTATGCACAGGCTGAACCATTGGGCTGCCTGGGGATTGATAAATTCCGGATCATTATTATAGGTTTCGCTGTTTGCCAGCGAAAGGCCGTGCTTGCCCTCGGGAAAAATGTGGAGTTCAAAGGGAATATTGACCTTTTTCAGGGCCGCAGCAAGGAAAATGCTGTTTTCCACGGGCACCGCATCGTCCGCCCAGGTATGCCAGATAAAGACCGGGGGCATTTTGTTGTGTACCTGCTTTTCCAGGGAAGCGAGTTCCAGGAGTGCCGGAGCGGGCTCAGACCCCAGAAGGGCGTCAAAGGATCCCCGGTGGGCATATTCCCCGGAGCTTACCACGGGGTAACAGAGCATGGCCGCGTCGGGCCTTGAAAAAGCCGGATCAATGCCCGGGCCGGAAGCAAAATCGCGGTTATAGAAAACAGAGGCCGAAAGGGCCAGATGGCCTCCCGCGGAAAAACCCATGATCCCAAGCTTGCCGGGGTTGAGAACCCATTCGGCCGCATGGCTCCGTATAAGCGTAAAAGCCCTGGCGCAGTCCAGGAGGGGGACCGGGTGGCGGCGCGGGGCACAGCTGTACCAGAGCACAAAGGCATGATAGCCCTCGGCGTTAAACCCTATAGCCAGGGCCTCGGCTTCCCGGGGGGAGCACTGGACATATCCCGATCCCGGAAGCACCATGACGGCGGGGCGGGGGGTATCGCTTTTCAAAATGTAACAGTCCAGGGTAGGCCTGAAACCATCTTTTCCCGCCCCCGTATAATTGAATCCGTCCCATAAATCCAAAGTAAAAGTCTTCATTATTTTCCCCCTTATGTTTATAGAAGAAATTATATTGAAAATCGGCGTTAGCTTCAATTATCTGCTTTTTATGACTATTAAGTGATATACCAAAGGTGATACGGATTACTTGCGATGGTTACATACGGGACTTGTGATAAAAAAGCGGCTGCCCGGTGACCAGTAGGCCGCCGGACAGCCGCTTATATATGAGTGCAAAAAAGTTGTTTACCTTCCGGCCAGATAGGCCTTGTGTTCAACCTGCTGCTTGCCGTAGATGTCTTTGAGTTCCGCGAGGATCTGGTCAAGACCTGCGGACTTCAGGTTGGCGATGTACTTGTCCCAGTTGTCGATCGAGTCGGTGCCGGCAACGACCGACCAGAAGTAGGCTTCCCTGGCGTCGCTGACTTCGGTGCCCAAATCATTCTGGACAACATAGGCATTGGGGTCCTTCTTCTCGATGTAGTGGCTGTAGTAGTCACGGCTCCGCTCACCGGAGCGGGTAAAGAGGGCGGTGGTCGAGGGGAGGTTTTCGATGTTGGCGAAATCCTTCCGGGCAACCAGGTCGGCGAAGAGCCGCATTCCGATGTTCTGATTGTCATTTTCCGCGCCGCCGTTTGAAATCAGAATCGTATAGGAACCGTCTGAGTTCTTGCTGTACTCCTTGCCTTCCTCGCCGAAACGCCTGACCAGGTAGGGGGCGGGGTTAGTCATATCGTCCCACATGGCGTATACGCGCTCCGGATCTTTGCAGACATTGGTGATACCGAAATAGCACCACGCCCCGGCCGTAGCCGGTTCTTCCTGAGGCTTGCCGTTGTCGCCTACTACCATCTCGATGGGCACCCACCGCGCCGTGGGATTCGCCTTTTGGAATGAAGCTATCGTGTTATTACCGGGGTTGTTGTAAGCCACCCAGGTATAGGCAACACCGAAGCCGCCGTTCACAAATTCCTCGTCCCGGTCGGTATCGTTGATGATATTCGGCGTAACTACCCCGTCCTTGTAGAGCTTGGCAATCCGGCCAAGCCAGATCTTCGCATCGTTGGTAGCGGGGCCGTATACAAACGAACCGTCAACATCGATCATGTAGTTGGCATAATCGCCTATGCCGTTTCCCGAACCCTGAATCCAGGGCCAGAAGGTACGGAAATCGTGCCCGTCGCCGCCGAGGCCGTAGGTGTCGTTCTTGCCGTTTTTGTCGGGATCGTTAAAGGTAAACTTGTAGAGCACATCATCCAGTTCCGCCAGGGTGGTGGGAACCTTCAGCCCCAGGTTGTCCAGCCAGTCCTGCCTGATCCACAGGACTTCGCAGCTCGGCTCGGAAACATCCCCGGGGATACGGAATATCTTGCCCCCTTCACTGGACGCGAAGTACAGGGTCGAGGGGTCCTGGCTGTTATAGTAGTCCCGTATCACCGTGTACTTATCTATATACTTTGAAACATCCACGAGGAGCCCCGCGTCCTTCCATTTGGCAAAGTCCGCGTCCATGCCCCACCACCAGATCACATCCGGCCTTTGGTTTGCGTCGGTCATGAGCAGGGAAATCTTTGCCGGCGCATCGGACCAGCCCGGCAGGGCGATAATATCAATGTCCACATTGTACCGCTCCTCAAGCCACTTCTCGGTCCGGCTGTTCGGCTGGGTAAAACCGGTCAGCACCGCGACCTTCAGGGGCAGCTTGTCCTTCTGATTCAGCGGATCAACCTTCTCGTTTGCGGGCCTGTCCGCAACCTTTGCGCCGCCGGAACTCTTCTTGGTCCCGCCGCAGCCGGCCAATGCGATCACCAACGCGAGCGCCAATAATCCAAACACGATTCTTTTCTTCATTCTGCTCTCCTCTTGAATATGAAATATATTTAACCGCATCTGCGGCTTTGAACCCCTTAACCCTTCACGCCGCCTATCAACACGCCCTTCACAAAGTACTTCTGCAAGAAGGGATAGATAATCAGGATGGGAACCGTGGCTACCACCACCGACGCGGACTTTATCGTCCCCGCAGTTACGTTGCTGGTTGCGTTGACGATAACCCCCGCCTGCGCCATAGCCTGATTGGTCTGGGTCAGCATAAAACGCAGCACCGCCTGCAAGGCCCATTTGGCGCCGTCGTAGATGTACAAAACCGTACTAAAGAAGTCGTTCCAGTAGCCTACTGCCAAAAAGAGGGCAATCGTGGCAAAGGTCGCCTTTGACAGGGGGACAATGATGCGGATGAATACCACGATATCATTTGCCCCGTCAATACGCGCCGATTCTTCCAGGCTGTCGGGAATTGTCAGGAAGAAGCTCTTCATGATGATAACGTTGTAGGCGCTGATAAGGCCGGGCAGTATGAGGGCCCACCAGCTGTCGATTAAACCGAGGTTCTTGATCAAGAGGTAGTTGGGGATCATGCCGCCGTTAAAGATCATCGTAAAGAGGACCAGTACCATGATGGCGGCCCCAAGGGGCAGGGTCTTCTTGGAAAGCGCGTAGGCCGTGGTAGCGGTAAACAGGGTCCCCAGAATGGTGCCCCCAAAGGTTACCACCAGGGTCGTCGTGTACCCGGTCCATATCTGGTGGTTCCTGAAGACCTGGGCATAGGTATCAAGGGTAAAGCCCTTGGGGTAAAGGAATATCCCGCCTGCCATCGCGGCTTCCATGGAGCTTAAGGACATCATGATAACGTGCCAGAAGGGGTATATCATGGCGATGCAGAGCGCCGTAAAGAAGGTGTAGTTAAAGACGGTAAAGGCTTTTTCGCCTGAAGTTTTCCTAATCATATCTTTCCCCCGCTCCTAGAAGATACCTTCGTTGCCGGTCCGCTTCGCTATCTGATTAACGATGAGGATGAGCACGAAGGCCACCACCGATTTGAACATGCCCGCCGCCGTACTAAAGGCGTAGTCGTTCCGCTGTATGCCCATGCGGTACACAAAGGTGTCGATGATGTCGGCCACCTCGTACACCTGCGCGGTATAGAGCATGAAAATCTGATCAAACCCGGCGTTGAGGATGTTCCCGCAGCTGAGGACGAACATGATGATGATGGTGGGCATGATGGTCGGCACCGTAATGGACCAGGTCTGCTTCCACCTGCCCGCGCCGTCAATGACCGCCGCCTCGTAATACTGGGGGTCAATGCCGCTCATGGCCGCAAAGTAGATGATGGTCCCCCAGCCCATTTCCTTGTACACATCGGTGATGACCAGCATGGGCACAAAGGCCGCCTTGTCGGACAGCACGTTCACCGGGTTCCCCGTTATGCCGGTAATAATCGCGGTAACAACGCCGGTTGAGGGGTCAAGCATATTCATGATGATACCGGCCATGATGACCCAGGAGATAAAGTGGGGCAGGTAGAGCAGGGTCTGGGAAATCTTCTTATACAGGAGCCCCCGCATCTCGTTCATCATCAGCGCCAGGATCACCGGAAGGGGGAAACCGCAGATGAGCTTGAGTATGCTTATTTTGAGGGTATTGGCCAGTACCGGCTGGAAGGAACGCTTGGAAAACAGCCGGATGAACTGGTCGAAGCCGACAAAGGTGCTGGCCCCCGGATCATACTGGTTGTAATCCATAAACGCGATACGCAGCCCAAAAATCGGTATGTACTTGAATATGAAAAAATACACCAGACCGGGCAGCAGCAGCAGATAGAGCCACCGGTTCTTCAACATGGCCCTCCCAAGGCTATTGGTATGCGGAATCGTCATTCAGACCTCCCTTTCTTACAATCCCTTTATGGTATCAGACAAATTCCGCCTTGTCAAACTTAAGAATTTAACCACAAGCCGCCTACTGGCGGCACCACACTGACCCTCACGGACAAAGGAAAGGATAAGAAAGCAAGAGTCCGTGGCGTCCGTGTGGTCGACTTTTCCACTCTTTGGGTGGAAAAGTGGTTAAATTCTTTCATCCTTATGCTATATTGGTCCTATGGATACGGACCGGGAAGAAAGGCTAAATCATTTTGACCGGAGGGGCAGCGCAATCATGGTGGATGTTTCCGGCAAGGAAACCACCAGCCGCTTTGCCGCTGCGGAGGGCACGATCAGGGTGAACGAAAAGGTAATGGCGGCGATCCTTGATAACGGCGCCGCCAAGGGGGATGTGCTGGGGGCCGCCCGAATTGCGGGGATCATGGGGACCAAAAAAACTTCCGATCTTATCCCCCTCTGCCACATCGTGCCCCTCAGTTCCTGTACCATTGATTTTGAGACCCACAGGGAAGCGTTGATCATCCGGGCGATCTGTACCGCCAAAACCGAGGGGAAGACCGGGGTGGAAATGGAAGCCCTTACCGGGGTGGGCATCGCCCTTTTAACCATTTACGACATGTGCAAGGCCATGGACCGGGGCATGGTGATTTCCGATATCCGGCTTCTTGAAAAAAGCGGCGGCCGCAGCGGCCACTACCGGGCGGATTGAGGGTTTCCATGCAAGATGCTTACGGCAGGGAAATAAACTACGCCAGGATATCCATCACTGATCAATGCAATCTCCGCTGTGTGTACTGCATGCCTGCCGCCGCTTGCGTGAGTGCAGAAGTTCTGCGTCCGCAGCAGCGGCAGGTTCCGCAGGATACTTATTTATCCGCCGCAGAAATACTGCGAATTGGTACTGTCTTTGCCGATCTGGGTATCCACGATCTCCGCGTCACCGGCGGGGAGCCCCTGGTCCGCAGTGATGCTGTGGATATTGTCCGCAGTTTGAAAAAGATCCCCGATATACGCCGTGTCGCCCTTACCACCAACGGGCAGCTCCTGGGCAATATGGCCGCTTCCCTTAAGCCGGCAGGGCTTGACGGGATCAATGTGAGCCTTGATACCCTGGACGCCGTTGCTTACCGCTCCATTACCCGCGGCGGCGATCTTGCCCTGACCCTGGCGGGGATTGACGCCGCCCTTGCCGCGGGCTTTTCTCCGGTAAAGGTCAACTGCGTGCTCCTGGATCGGGATCGCAGGGATGATGCCTTAGGGATTGCCGCCCTTGCCCGTGACCGGGATATCCGGGTACGGTTTATCGAGATGATGCCCATCGGCATGGGGGTGAACTTTGCGGGGGTAAGCGGCGGGGAAGTACGAAACATTCTTGAAGAAGCCTATGGGCCCTGGGAACCGGCCGGCGCAGCGGATGGTTCCGGCCCCGCCCGGTACGGCCGCTTTCAGGGTTTTCGGGAAGCAATTGGTTTTATCAGCCCCCTGTCGGATCGTTTCTGCGGAAAGTGCAACCGCATCCGCTTAAGTTCCACGGGATTTCTGCGGAGCTGCCTCCACGGTGAAGCGGGGATAAACCTGCGCCCCGCCCTTGAACAGCAGGACGATGTGCAGCTGCGGGACGACATTGTTTCCGCCGTCAACAGTAAAGCTGCGGGACACCGCTTCAGTATTACTGCGGACGGACAGGAACAGGCGGAGCAAGCCGGGCCGGGGGCAGCCCCGGCCTTCATGTCCCAGATCGGCGGCTAGGAGTAAAGCATGAAAGGAACGGTTTTAGCGGTTTGCGTCAGCGACATCCGGGGGATACATAAAACTGAAGTCACCGGGCGGATACGGATCGTGGAAGGCTTCGGCATTGAGGGCGATGCCCACGGCGGCAGCTGGCACCGGCAGATCAGCCTTTTGTCCCGGGAAAAAATTGAGGAATTTAAGCGCCGGGGCGGCGCGGTAAACAACGGGGACTTTGGGGAGAACATCGTGGTCTCCGGTATCGATCTCCGCAGCCTTCCCGTGGGCAGCCGCCTCAAATTTGACGATGCCATCCTTGAGGTAACCCAGATAGGCAAGGAATGCCACGCCCACTGCGAAATCTTCAGGCGGGCAGGGGACTGCATCATGCCCCGGGAAGGGATCTTCGCCAGGGTCATTACCGGAGGGACTGTGGGGAAGGGGGATACGGTTGAGGCGCTTGCTGCCCATTAAAAAAAATGCTATTAAAGTTGTTCAATAACCAATCGGGTTCTCGAACAAGTCCATTATACCATTACGCTTCGATTTTACATAATTTTTACCTGAAACTGCTGTCAGATTATATATTCCCATACTATTTTTCAGTTAAGAAAACTGAAACAGGAGAAAGATTATGATGAAGAAAACGATTCTACTTTTACTTGCGGTGGCAGTATTTCCGTTCGCGGGATATGCCGGAGGAAATCAGGCGGCCTTTGACAAGGCAAAGGCAATCAACGTTGTATCCCGTGAGGACGGCTCCGGCACACGGGGGGCGTTCATTGAACTTTTCGGCATTGAGGCCAGGGGCAGTGACGGAAGCAGAAAGGATATGACCACCAAAGAAGCCGTTATCGCCAAACAAACCGATGTGATGATGACGAACATTGGAGGAGACAAATACGCTATCGGCTACATCTCCCTTGGTTCGCTGAACAGCACCGTGAAAGCGGCGGATATTGCGGGCGTAAAGGCATCTACCGCAAATGTAAAAAACGGTACCTATGCCGTGTCCCGGCCGTTCAACATCGCAACCAGGGGCGAAGCGAAGGAGCTTGCCGCGGATTTCATCACCTTTATTTTGTCGGCGGAAGGTCAGGCGGTTGTAGCCAAAAGCTATATCGCGGTTATTGAAAATGCTCCTGCCTATACCGGCGGCAGGCTCTCCGGCAAAATCGTTGTCGCGGGTTCATCTTCCGTCACGCCGATTATGGAAAAGCTGAAAGAGGCGTATATCGCCCTCAATCCAAACGCCGCCATCGAAATCCAGATGAGCGATTCATCGGCCGGTATGACCGGCGCTATTGACGGGACCTGTGACATCGGTATGGCAAGCCGGGAATTAAAGGACAGCGAACGTGCCGTGTTATCCGCGACACAGATTGCTCTTGACGGAATCGCCGTAATTGTGAACAACGAAAATCCGGTAACTAATCTCACCAAAGATCAGGTAAAGGGCATCTTTACCGGCGCGATGGTAAAGTGGAGTGATGTGCTTTAATGAGCAGCGGCGGCGTGAGAGAAAAACTCATGGGCGCCGCACATAAAAAAACCGGCGGATTTCCCCGCCGGTTTTTCGCGCTCTCTACCCCCCCCTATCTGACGCAGAAAGCGGGGACACAGCCGTCATTTACCCAAGCTGAATTGGTGTCCAAACTAGCGCCGTCGTACAGACTCCAAACGCCAGAGTCTTTGGCTGAAGCCAACCAGTACGATTTGGCAGTATTGGTCCCATCGTATTTTACTTTGCTACTACTACCGTACTGAAGCTGTTTCTGAGGCGCGCCGGGCTCATCCGGCGATGACCTAAACCCCGGTATGTCTGTCACCTGTATGCCTGTCATCTCCCATACGGTGGGGAGCCAGAGCGTATCATGAATCGTGCTCGTCCCCGTTGAGTTGTTTGATCCATTTGCCACTATGCGCGCGGGCCCCCAGAGCATAGTATCGTCAAGGCCGGTGGCTGCTTTCAGGCCCGTCAAGAAGGCTCCGGTAATGTAGCTCCTCATCCCGCTTGCCGCATAGCCGCCTGCGTCGGTATCAGTGGAATTCATATAGTGCTCAACCGGAATATTCTGGAACTGGAACACCACATGAGGGGTATTGTTGCCGTTTATCCCGTTAAATAAATTGATGCCTACCACCATAAGGCGCAGGAGCCGGCCATGCCCGCTTAACTCCTTGTCGTATATCGTACAGGACCCCGCGATGGTCAATGATGGCAGGTCGATATAGTCGCCCAGCGCGATTATCGAAGTAAAATCATCTCCCACGTGCGGGTTGGAAATCAGCCTGTGCAGATCGCCAAAGGTTACGCTTACCATGCTTTGGGTAAGCGGTACGCTTGCGGATGCGCGTTTGCCGAACTTTATGGTGAGGTCAGGGCTTCCCGGAACGGCTAGACCATAAGGAGCGGGGGTTTTCGTTGCGGTAGTCCCGGCGCTGGTGTTACCGGTAGTATTCACCGTCCGGACGGTAAAGGTGTACGCTGTGCCATTGGTCAGGCCGGTAATCGCGGCGGTTTGGCTTCCCTTGGGAACAGTTACCGATTGGGCAGTGCCGTTCGTATAGGTGATTACTACGTTTGCAAAGTCCGTGTCCGTGGGGTCAGCCCAATCAAGGATTACCCTAGCGTCTCCGGCGGTTGCGATTAAGCCGCTTACCGCCGCCGGGGCGGGGGTGTCGGGGGTGGCACCATTACCGTTGTCACAGCCTACAAGGGCCAGGGCAGCAATGAGGGCGACGATAAAGAAACTTAGTTTAAGCCCGAACCGCAGGGGGGGGGCAAAGGATACTAGAGCACCCATTTTCTTTTCTACTGATCTTTCCATAATGATTCCTCCTTCACTACACATTTCACACGGAGGCTCAACGACAGCAACAAAACCCTTGTGTCTGCTTTAATAATACCATGCTTTCACTCATATATCCAGGAAAAAGGCACTACTTTTTACATTATTTTTGGTATTTTCCTCGGTAAAATCACAGCCCGCAAAGGAAAAGATCGCACAGATGAGGGCAAGCGCGCCGCAGACCAGGGCGATTCGGTTTTTTCGGTCGATAGTTCTGTTCATACTTCCTCCTAAAGGTGCATGAAAAACAACGCCGATGTCCGGCTATACCAGCCGCTATATTCATATTTTAACGGTTCCGGTTTTCCGATGCCTGCATAACTATTACGCTGAATATCCTTCAAAAGCAGATTAATACGGCGCAGTGTTTTTTTATCCTGTCCTTGCCAATAAACATATTGTTCAAAGGCCTTTTCAAAAAAATTAAACACTAATCACGCTCCATGGCTTCTAATTCAGCCATGGTTTTTGAAACAATCCGCTTCCCGGTATTCATGGCATCGATAGCTTCATCCAGATAGGCCCGATGCCCCTTGCTGTAAAGAGTATCACCCTTAATTTCAAAAGGTATCTTCCCTTCCCTGACCACCGTTTTTGCAAATACCGTAAAGGCCGTGGTCATATTCATCCCCATGTCGTCAAAGAGCATTTCCGCCTGGTTTTTAAGATCGCTATCCATGCGAATGGTTATACTGGTGCTTGCCATCTTTGCTTACCTCGTATTTACACTATAAGCACATGTACCTTATTTGTCAATACAGTAGGCGTTTCAGGCCATTGTTGGGTGTAGGGCGTTATCCCACCGCCCGCAGACCCTCCGATTTTACGCAAATTTTACCTGAAACTGCTGTTAGATTATATATTCCGGTTGTACCATTCTGATATGAACAGATTGAGAGAAAAGTTCATGGGCGCCGTGTTTTTAGCATCGGCGCTTGCTTCCATACTGGCGGTCGCCTTAATCTGCTTTTTTTTGTTTGCAAACGGCCTCCCCGCTGTAGGGAAAATAGGGGTATTCAATTTTTTGCTTGGTAAAGAGTGGTCGCCGGCGGACACGCCCCCGGTGTTTGGAATATTTCCCATGATACTTGGCAGCCTCTATGTTACGGCGGGGGCGCTCCTTATCGGTGTTCCTATCGGCATACTGGCGGCAGTCTTTCTCGCCCGTGTCTGCCCGAAAAAACTCTATGCTCTACTCAAGCCGGGGGTGGAACTGCTCGCGGGTATCCCCTCGGTTGTGTACGGATTTTTCGGCATGGCGGTCATTATCCCGCTTTCAGGCAACAGCATTTTATCCGCTTCTATCCTGCTCGGCATTATGATTTTACCGACAATCATCGGCATTGCCGAGAGCGCGCTGCGCGCGGTTCCTGAACAGTATTACGAAGGCGCGTTGGCCCTCGGCGCGGGGCATTACCGCAGCGTATTCTTTGTACTGCTCCCCGCCGCCAAATCCGGCGTACTTGCGGCGATTGTCCTCGGGGTAGGCCGCGCCATAGGCGAAACCATGGCCGTAATTATGGTGGCGGGAAATCAGGCGCGTATGCCGGTGTCCCTGTTCAAAGGAGTGCGCACACTTACCGCAAACATCGTTCTTGAAATGGGCTATGCGGCGGAACTGCACCGTGAGGCATTGATCGCAACCGGTGTTGTGCTGTTTGTGTTTATTCTGCTTATCAATCTTAGCTTTTCGGCGCTGAAAAGGAGGGCAACATAATTGCGTAAAAAGCCATCCGAGTTGATTATGGCCGCCGCTACATGGACGGCCGCCGCCCTTACCTTTTCTGTGTTGTTGTTCCTTGTGGGCTTCATCCTTCTGAAAGGCGTCCCCCATATCAAGCCGTCACTTTTCGCGCTTAATTACAACAGCGAAAACGTGTCCCTCATGCCCGCGATGATTTCCACCGTCATCATGACCTTGTTGTCCCTCGTCATCGCGGTGCCGCTTGGCGTTTTCGCGGCGATTTATCTTGCGGAATACGCGAAACGCGGCAACAAAGCCGTACTTTTAGTGCGGGTGACCACAGAAACGCTTTCCGGCATCCCCTCCATTGTATACGGCCTGTTTGGAATGTTGTTTTTTGTCACCTTTTTAGGCTGGGGATTTTCCCTGCTTGCGGGGGCGTTTACCCTGTCAATTATGATTTTGCCGCTGATCATGCGTTCAAGTGAGGAAGCCCTGCAAGCCGTTCCCGACACCTACCGCGAGGGGGCTTTCGGCCTGGGCGCGGGCAAGCTCCGCACCGTATTCCGCATTGTGCTGCCCGCATCGATGCCGGGTATTCTGGCCGGGGTAATCCTTTCCATCGGCCGCATCGCGGGAGAAACGGCGGCGCTGATTTATACCGCCGGAACCGTGGCGCAGATACCCGAAAACCCTATGCAATCGGCGCGCACCCTTTCGGTTCACATGTACGCTCTTTCCAGTGAGGGCCTTCACACAGGCGAGGGTTATGCCACCGCGGTTGTGCTTTTGGTTGTTGTGGTTTTAATCAATACCGGCTCTGCAAAGCTTGCCCGGCGGATTGGAGGCAAAGCATGAACTGTTTTGATATACAAGCTTTGGATTTGTTTTACGGCGATTTTCAGGCGCTCAAAAACATCACCATGGGAATCGAAAGCGGAAAGATAACTGCGTTTATCGGGCCCTCCGGCTGCGGAAAGTCAACGCTCCTAAAGACACTCAACCGCATGAACGATTTGATAGAGGGCTGCAAAATTTCAGGCGGTGTGCGCTTGTTTGGCGAAAATGTGTATGGGAACATGGACATCAATCTGCTCAGAAAGCGCGTGGGCATGGTATTCCAAAAGCCCAATCCTTTCCCCATGAGCGTATACGACAATATCGCCTTTGGCCCGCGAACCCATGGCATAAAGTCACGGTATGAGCTTGACAAAATCGTTGAAGAATCCCTGAAAGGCGCGGCGATTTGGGACGAGGTCAAGGACAGGCTGAAAAAGTCCGCGTTGGGCTTGTCGGGAGGACAGCAGCAACGGCTCTGCATTGCGCGGGCCCTTGCCGTGTCGCCTGAGGTGCTGCTGATGGATGAGCCTACAAGCGCCCTTGACCCTATTTCCACCGGCAAAATCGAGGAACTGCTGCTGACCTTGCGGGAAAAGTACAGTATCATTATCGTGACCCATAATATGCAGCAAGCCACCCGGATCAGCGATAAAACAGCGTTTTTTCTTCTTGGGGAGGTGGTCGAGTACACGGACACCGGTGCCCTATTCGCCATGCCGCAGGATAAGCGGACAGAGGATTACATTACGGGGAGGTTTGGATGATGCGCAGTCGTTTTGACGAACAACTTACACAGTTGAATAACAGCCTGATTGAAATGGGCGCTCTTATTGAACAGACAATCGCGAAAGCGGTAAAAGCGCTTGAAGAACAGGATGTGGAGCTGGCTCAAAAAATCATTGAGAGTGATGACATAATTGATGACAAGGAAAAGGAAATCGAAACCCTTTGCTTAAAGCTGCTCATGAATCAACAGCCGGTGGCGCGGGATTTACGTCAGGTTTCCACGGCGCTGAAAATGATTACCGACATGGAGCGTATCGGCGATCAGGCCGCCGATATTTCAGAACTGTGTATACATCTCGCCCGGCAGAAATATATCATCAACCTCAGGCATATCCCGCAAATGGCGGATGCAACAATAAAAATGGTGACCGACAGTATTGATGCCTTTGTCAAAAAGGATTTGGCTCTGGCGCAGGCGGTCATTGTCTCCGACAATGTTGTGGACGATTTGTTTGACATCGTGAAAAAGGAAATGATACAGTTAATCCACGAGGATGTAGAAAATGGTGAACAGGCCATTGACCTCCTGCAGATTGCCAAATACTTTGAACGCATCGGCGATCATGCGGTCAATATTGCCGAGTGGGTCATATTCTCCATTACGGGCAAGCATAAGGACACGCAGGTTTTATAGGCAGTTCTGGAAGCGGAGCTCAACATCATAAATTTAAGAAAAAAGAAACCACTGACCACACGGACAACACGGACTTTTGCTTTGATTTTTTTCCTTTTGTCCGTGTGGTTAGTGTGGTCGACTTTTCCACTCTTTGGGTGGAAAAGTGGTTAAAAATCCTTAATTTTATGATGTTGAGCGGAGCTTCCTTGCATTACCCCTGGGGTCTGTGTTACTGACCCCAGCGGTATCTGGTGTTATCAAAGAATTTCGTTAAAAATCCGACAAGAATAGCGGAGATCAAAGTCCCTTCACGTAAACCTTTAATCATTCCAAATTCAAAAAGAGATATGATACAGGCAGAACCGGCGAGCGTTAAGTCGAAGATAATTTTTATATTTCCAAAAGGTTTACCTGTTTTTTGGGCAATGGCCCTTACCAAGCCCTCACCAGAATTGATAAGAACATCGGCCCTTAGCTGAATGTGTATCCCAAAGGCAAGTACCGTACAGCCTGTCAAAAGAAGGAGTATTTTTTGTATATAGAGAACGGGTTTTACAAAGGAAAGCAAGGCAATAGAAAAATCTATAAAAAGACCTAAAAGGAGGGTGACAAAAATCTGTAGATATTGTTTTTTTGGAAATTCTTTTCTTAATAAAATGATCTCAAGAAGAATAAAGAAGGAGCTGATAATAAAAGTAAACAATCCAAAAGAGGGATTAAATTTTAAACTGAGGACAAAGGGTACACTCGAAATAGGGGATGTACCCAAATTTGACTTGGTAATAAGGCTGATACCCAGAGCCATAAAAAACAGACCGGCTCCGAATATCATATACCGTATAAGATTTAAGTGTTTCAACTTTTACCTTAACGCCATATCAATAAAACCGAAGACCTTTGCCATGTTCTCATCGGTTTCAAACAGCGGGTCTATGTGGTCAGCTTTTTCTATCACTTCAAACTGTACCCGGTCTTTTCCGGCAACAGCTGCGATTTTGTTTGCAAGCAGTTCGGATTGCTGCCAGGGTACCTGATGGTCGTTACGGCCGGCCTGGATAAACATCGGCGGCACATTGGCAGTCACATAGGTCACCGGGTTCGCCGCCTGTATTTTATCGGAAGTCAATTTACTCAACTGCCCGCCGAGGTACATCGATTCAAACGAGCGGGCATCACCATGGGTTCCGGGCCCAAATCCGTTTTGGTTAAGCTGCTCATCCAGTTTGCCAAAGTCCACCGGCGCATACCAGGAAACACCGGCTTGTACCGCTGAAGACACGCCCGCGTTGCCGAGGCTTGCATCGTCAAACACCGTTGAATCACCGCTTGCACAAATGAGACAGACGAGGTTGGCGCCCGCTGAACCGCCGGCAGCGACAAAACGCTTGCCGTCCAATTTGTATTTTGCCGCGTTAGCCCGTAAAAACCGGACAGCCGCTTTTACATCCTGGACGGCTGCGGGGAAGATTGCTTCACCGCTCATCCGGTAGTTGAGGCTCACTATTGCGTAGCCTTTTTCAAGTCCCGCCATATACGGTTTGACCTGATTTTCCGCTTTGTCTCCGAATGAAAACCCGCCGCCATGTATAAAGATAATGACAGGAAACGGGCCGTCTCCCTTTTCCGGCAGATAAATGTCGAGCTTCTCAGATTGAGAATTTGATGCATACGCCAAATCAAGATACTTGCGCGTTATTTTGGAATGATCCAAAAACGAGCCGCCAGGCGGGGGAAGACCTCCGGGCGGTAAAGCGCCGGGTGGAAGCGGCGGCAGTTCACCCGGAGGCGGAACTACACCGGGAGGCAAGGGTGGCAGACCGTTCGGCGGAAACCCTTGAGGCGCGGCATTCGCGTTTCCGGTGTCTGTTGAAACACAGGCGGCACACAATGCCAGTAAGACTATCGCAGAAGCGATACCGTTTAGTATTTTTTTCATGCTTCCCCTCCTAAAACACGGTTGATAAATTCAAAGACCTTTGCCATGTTCTCATCGGTTTCAAACAGCGGGTCGCCGTGGTCTGCATTTTCCAGTATCTCAAACCGTACTTTGCTTTCTCCGGCGACTGTCACGATTTTTTCCGCAAGTAAAGCGGATTGTTGCCACGGCACCAAATGGTCTTTGCGTCCATGCTGCAAAAACAGCGGCGGCATATCGGGATGCACGTAGGTCATCGGGTTTGCCGCTTGCACCTTTTCATTCGGCAGTGTGGTTATTTGTCCGCCCAGATAGCGGGATTCAGGTGAGTCAACAAAATTGTGGTCGGCAAATTGCGCCAACCCGTTTGCGGTCAGCTGCTCGTCCATTTTGCTAAAATCGGTCGGGGCAAACCACGACACACCCCCTTGCACTGCCGATGAATACTCCGCATTGCCCTGTGATAAATCCTCTAAGTCCGGCCGGTTACCTGTGACGCAAATCATACATGTGTAGTTTGCGCCGGAAGAACCACCCGCCGCGATAAATTTCTTGCCGTCAAGATGATACTTAGCCGCATTTGCCCGCAAAAAACGGATCGCGGCTTTCACGTCTTTGATACCCGCCGGAAAAAGCGTCTCGCCTGAAAGCCGGTAGTTAAGGCTTGCCACCGCATAGCCGAGTTGCAGCCCTTTCTTCAAATAGGGGCGCACCTGGTTGTCGGCTTTGTCGCACATCATAAAAGCGCCGCCGTGAATAAACACGATGGTCGGGAACGGGCCGCCGCCTGTTTCCGGCAAATACAAATCCAGCTTTTGCGCGTTTGACTCCCTTGCATACGCCACATCTAAATACTTCTTCATAAAACCTCCTAAAAATTATTTGTTTTTCAAACTATCCAAAGCGACTGCCATGATTAGAATGATCCCTTTAACGATATACTGGGAATACACGCCCCAGCCTGCCAACTGCATACCATTACCGATAATCTGCACGATGAACACGCCGATAACCAGTCCGGCAATAGTGCCCTTACCGCCTTTGAAGCTGATGCCGCCGATAATTGCCGCCGTAAGGCCGGTGAATTCGGTGCCGGGTCCCATCGACGAGCTTGCGGTATTAGACTTTGCCAGCATGACCCAGGTGGCGATTGCGAAACAAAAACCGCAAATACCGTATAAAATTGTCTTTATCAGCTTGGTGTTGATACCGGACAGACGGGCGACTTCTTCATTGCCGCCGACTGCCATCACATAGCGTCCAAAATAGGTTTTCTGCAGCACATACGAAGCAATCAGCGCAATCACAATGACCAAAATTACGTCATACGGCACACCGCCGATGTTTTGCATGGCGACAGCCCGAAACGACGCGGGAAATGGCCGGTATGTTTTTGATTGGGAAAATGTGTAAGATATTCCCTGAAAGACAGTACTGGTCGCAAGGGTGGCAATCAAAGGGAAAATGCGAATGTTGGTAACAAGCGCTCCGTTCAAAGCGCCCAGGAATGCGCCAAGCATAAAACCGATGGCAAGGGCAAGCGGCACCGGAACTCCGGCGACTGTTATCAGCATACCGAGCACCACGCCCACCAGCGACATTTGGTAGCCGACCGACAGGTCAATTCCGCCGCCGATCATCACAAACGCCAGGCCTATCGCGGCGATAATGTAGTAGGTGTTTTGCGTTACGAGGTTTCTCAGGTTTGTCCAGGTGAAAAACACGGGACTGAAAAACGAAAACAGCACAATCAGCGCAAGTAAAATAATGATTGTGGTGTACTTATCGAACAGTTTTTTTAGTGTTCCCGCAAAAGCTGTTTTCATGCTGCCTCCTCTGTGATGCCGGACGCCAGGGTGAGTATTTTCTTGGCATCAAATCCGTTCCGCTCAACTTCGCCGACGCATTTCCCCGCATAAAAGACCATGACGCGGTCCGACATTCCCAGTAATTCTTCCATGTCGGAAGAAATCATGATAATTGCCTTGCCCTGAGCCGATAATTCTGTCATCAGTTCGTATATTTCCGACTTTGCTCCCACGTCTATTCCGCGTGTCGGCTCATCAAAAATCAAAATATCGAGATTTGCCGCCAGCGCTTTTGCCAAAACGACTTTTTGCTGATTGCCGCCGGAAAGAAACTGCACTTCCTGCGACAAAGCGGGCGTTTTAATGCGCAGCTTGTCTCTGAACTTCTCCGCAAGCGTGCGGTCCTTTTTTGCGTTGACCCGGAAAAAGTCGCATACTTGCCGGATATTTTGAATTGAGATATTGAACTGAACGCTCTGTTCCTGTAAACACCCCAGGGCTTTGCGGTCTTCGGGAATCAAGCCTATGCCATTTGCAATCGCGTCTTTCGGGCTTCTGATTTTTACCGGTTTCCCGTTGACGCTCACTTCGCCCGACTCTTTCGGCGCCGCGCCAAAAAGTACCTTGGCAAATTCCGTACGCCCTGAACCCACAAGGCCCGCAAGCCCCAGTATTTCGCCCTTCCTGACAAAAAGCGATATGTCTTTACCGCCATTGCCGGTGAGGCGCCGCACGTCGAGCGCAACTTCGCCGAAAGAATCGCTGCGCGCGGGGTAGGTCTCTTTGAACTCACGCCCCACCATCAGGCTGACTAATTCTTCCCGGGTGGTATCTTTGGTATTGCCGGTGCTGATATACCGGCCGTCACGGAGCACGGTAACACGGTCTGAAATGCGGAATACTTCGTCCATGCGGTGCGTAATATAGATGATTGTTACGCCGCGCCGCTTCAAACTCGCCACGATGTCAAACAGGATATCGACTTCCGTAGTTGAAAGCGGCGCACTGGGCTCATCCATAATAAGCAGTTTCACGTCCTTGGCAATCGCTTTACAGATTTCGACAATCTGTTTTTTTGCCGGCGACAGACTTTCAACCTCAGAGGCCGGATTAATATCGACGTGAAACCGCGCAAAAAGCTCCCGCGCCTTATCTTCGATGATTTTACGGCTAAACTGTCTGCCGAATTTTTCACCGAGAAAGATGTTTTCGGCAGCAGAGAGCGACTCGACGAGGTTAAACTCCTGATATATCACCTCGATGCCGAGTTTCTTTGCCTGCAAGGGGGTGAAAAAACTGTAGCCAAGACCTGCAAGGCGCAATGTACCGCTATCCGCTTTTATCGCACCGGAAACCGCCTTTATCAGGGTTGATTTTCCGGCGCCGTTCTCGCCCAACAATGCGTGTACTTCAGCTTTTTCAAACCGAATCGACACATCATCGAGCGCGACAACTCCGGGATAGGTTTTTGTTATGCCTTCGACGGCAAAAAATACCTCATCCATGGCAAACTCACTTTGCCGGCGGCGTAATAGCGCCGATGCTTTTGACTAACACACGAACTTCCTGTCCATTTTCCGCGCTGACAAGCGAAATCGGATCCCATAAAATCTTTTCAGGCATGTCGTTCTTGAATACACGGTACACCAATTCAGCAACATCGCCGGGCAGGTCCGCGCCGCCGAAAGCTACTGCGCCGCGGAATACACCGCTGCCCAGTGAAGTTTCTTTTAACTGCTGAACTTCAGGCCCCATAGCGCCGCCGCCGAAAATGCCGATTTTGTCGAGCTGCGTTTGTGAGAAGCCCTTGTCAACATACACCTGTGACGCGCCGCAGGCGCCGTCAGACGCATAGGCCAGCACCAATTTAACATTCGGGTTCGAGGTGAGAATGTTCTCCATTGCCACCTGTCCTTCCTGGAACATTTGCGCCTGCACATCGGTAACGATTTTGACCGCCGGACTATAAGCGGGGTTTGCTATACGGGCGCTTTCGCTCACCACGGCGCCGTCTGCATTGATATACTGCCCGCCTGAGTTTTTCAGATATGGTTCGGCAATAGACTTGATACCGTTACTGCGATGCACACTGTCCTCACCGAGGGTATTTGAAAACACCGCCGTTTCAATCGAACCTGCTGCCGCGCCGGGATAGGTCTTGTCAACCCAATCTTTCGCCATATACGCCACATAGGTGCCGACCAAATACTGGTCGGCGTTCATCAGGCAGTCGTAACTGTCCGCGTCTTCATCTGCGATAGATACGCCGGTAATCGCGACTTTCACACCGGCTTTCCGCGCGTCGCGCAGGGCCTCGACGAGTGTTTTTCCGTCATTCGGCATCGCAAACAGGGTGTCGGCGTGCATGGCGGTATAGTTCTGTATCTGCGCGATCATCGTGTTGTTGTTCAGGTCCGCGCTGGATATTTGAACTTCGGCGACACCCGCAAACTTTGCCTTGATGGCAGCCTCAATTCCGGTCATAAGCGGGTTATCCAGGGACGGCAAACTGACCGCCACTATCGGAAGTCCCGCTTTTGAAGTTACGGTTCCAGAAGTCTGTTTGGAACGGTTACAGGCAACAAGCAAACACAGAAGTGTTACAGCTACAACAATAAGGGAGAATTTAGTTTTCATTCTCTGCCTCCATTAAGATTTGTATTGCATAAATAAGTTACGCAATATTGTTAGACAACCGATATAATCGTATCATGAGATTTGCTCATAACTATATCCAAGTCGGCATACTATCTATTCCATACCGGAATACTTGTACTAAAGCGCCTTTCCGGTCTATAATAACGGCATGACGACCGAACAGCTCAGGTATTTTGTAAGTATCGCCGAGAACGGCAGTTATTCCGATACCGCCAGGGAATACAACATATCCCAGTCTTCGGTGAGCAAGCAAATTCGTGCCTTTGAATGGGAGATGGGCTGCACGCTGTTTGACCGAGGCCACCGCCATGTAAAATTAACGGAAATCGGCAGCACCTTGTATCCGCGCATGAAGAATATGCTCGCGCAGTTTGACGATATTATGAATGAGGCGCACGGCTACAAGAGCAGTGAGAACACAGTTAAACTCGTGTCCCTGCCTATTTTGGGACAGTACGACATCACAAAAGTGTTACAACTCTTTGAAGCCGACAGAAAAACCATTCAGGTACTGACAGTAGAACAGGAAGAACGGGAAATAGCGGAAACGATTGTAAGCGGAGACTACGATATTGTCATAACCCGCGAAGAAACACTTCCCCCCGGCGCTTACAAAAAATACAAAATTGCCGAAGACTCTCTTGCCTTATTCGTCAACGAAAACCACCGCTACGCTGAAAACAAAACCATCGGCCTGGATTTGATTGCCAAAGAGCCGTTAATGTTAATGCCGAAATATACCTTTATCTACCATCTCTGTACCAGGCTGTTTAGGGAACATAATATAAACCCCAATGTTATTTCATGCGCACGGATAGAAACAATTTTGAGTAATATTGAATCATCCCGCTGTTCTTCCCTGCTTATGGCAAAAAGCGTCAATATGTTTAGGAGCGCCAAAATCAAGGTGATACCCATAGAGCCGCCCTGCATCAGCAATATTGTCGCCGTATGTCCCGATAATGCGGAGCCAAAGAAAGCTACGGAGCGTTTTATACGGTTTTTAACTGCTTATTTTAGTTAGGTAGGTGGCATAATTGTGCCGTTTATCGTATACTCATCCTTATGAAGGAGACTCTATGACTGTTTATGAAGATTTGGTAGTCAGAAACTCTGAGGATGTATCCGATTTCAGCCGGGGGCGCATCAAAGAATCGGAAGTGCGCCAAACGACCGTGCATTTCAAGGCTGATACCGGGGCTCATCGGAACGTTATCACCAGAGATGTTTTTGAGCGATTGGGACTTTGCAAGGAAGGCGAGCAAACATTCAAGCTGGCGGGCGGGCAGCCGGCCCGCATGGACGTGTCCGGCCAAATGGAAATCATCTGGCACGACCGCAGAATCGAGCTGGATGCCGCTATTGCGCCCCCGGGATCGAACAATCTGCTTTCAATTACCGCCATGGAACTGCTTGACATTATGCCCGACCCTTCTAAAGGCTGCCTCGTTGGTATTCACGGTGATGAATACCTCAACGAACTGGAATAATGAAGCGCGATAGGATGGCTGGCCGTATTGCGGTTTTGGCGGAGGTGTGATAGCGTGGGAGGTATGGAGATAGCTTTCAATAAGACGGCGTTCAAGCATAGCGTATCAGAAGCTGATATTGAATGGGCTATTACAACTGCCGTGTATGAAAAACCAAAGGAAGGAAAGACTGACACATTCCTTGCTGTGGGTTATAGCCGTGCCGGAAACCCGCTTGAGATTGGTTACCGTGAGTTTGATGACGGGAGTTATTATGTGTTTCACGCCATGAAGTGTCAGGATAGATGGCTCAAAGAAGCAGGTATTGGAGGATACTATGGCAATGGCAATGACTGATGAAGAAGCTGAAGCCCTGGATGAGGAGTTCACCAATGGTTCGCTTAAGCTGGGCGAAGGGACAGGCCCCATTATGCGTAGCCGGGAACTTTTACGCGGACTGGACGAGGTAAGCTACAACTATATTATGACGCGCGCCGAAGCCGCCCATAAAGAGCCCTCGCAGATCATCGGTGAAATGGTGCGCGAAAAAATCGCGGCTTCGGTGTAAATCACCAACGGCAAAAACGGCTTATTATGCAACGTGCTATAAAAACGGCGGCTGGTAAAATTCATGCAAAAAGTATTTATTGTTGAAGATGACGACAATATCCGTGAAATGGTACTGTATGCGTTGTCTCAGGCAGGATTTGAAGCGGAAGGCTTTACTTCTGGCGAGGCATTTTTCGCATATTTGCTAAAAGAGGCGCCCTCACTTGTTCTGCTGGACATCATGTTGCCCGTAGAAGACGGTATATCAATATTAAAAAAGTTGAAACAGGCTGAAAAGACGAAACTGTTACCGGTGATCATGCTCACCGCAAAGGGCACGGAGCTTGACCGTATCAGGGGGCTTGATTTAGGAGCGGATGACTACATTACAAAGCCCTTTTCTGTCATGGAAGCTATATCAAGGGTGAAGGCTGTGCTTCGCAGATGTGAAGGAAGCGAAAGCGATGCGGATAAACCCGGTGAAGTCAAAGTCGGCAGCGTCACACTTCATAGCGACAGGCGCGTAGTATTTGCGGGAAATGAAGAAATTGCCCTCACCTATAAAGAGTTTGAGCTGCTTTACTACTTGATGCACCATAAGGGAATTGTTTCGACTCGCGATACATTGCTCAATCAGGTTTGGGGCTTTGATTACGCCGGTGAGACCCGTACCGTTGATATGCACATCAAATCCCTGCGGCAAAAGATGGGTACGGCCGGTGATATGATCAAAACAGTACGGAATGTCGGTTACAAGATAGAGGGTTAGTTTTTGAAAAAACGTATTTTTGTTAGTATGATACTGCTGACGGTAATCAGCCTGGTTCTTGTGGCGGCGGCGCTCTGTTTTGTGTTTTACAATCAGTTTTCAAACATCGTAAGAAGCGAACTTAGAGAGCGGGCAGACCTGTTCAGAAACGCCGATACACAAACCGCTATGCAGAGGCTTATCATTTTCAAACCTAATGATATGCGTATCACCCTGATTCACCCGGACGGAATAGTCGCGTTTGATAACGCGGTTGGTATAGAGGGTTTAGCAAACCATAAGGATCGGGAAGAAGTTGTGGAAGCGCTTGAAACAGGCTGGGGTGAGAGCCGTCGATTGTCGGCTACTCTGGGGCAGGAAACCTATTATTATGCTGTCCGCCTGGCGGATGGCTCTCTATTGCGTGCAGCAAAGACAACAAGTAGTATTTGGGGAATGTTCAGCGGCGTGCTGCCCGCGGTTATTTGTATTATTTTTGTCATTCTTATCATCGGCTATGTATTGGCGGGAAATCTTACAAAACGAATTGTTGCGCCCATAAATAACCTCGATCTAAATACGGAATCTACCCCGCCATACGATGAGCTTGTCCCGTTCATTCGGACTATTGAGCAGCAGCGTGAGCGTATTGCCGCGCAGTTTTCGGATTTGCAAAGCCGCACGGATACGATTAGCGCAATTATGGACAATATGCGTGAGGGCATTATACTAATTAACAGACAAGGCCTTATCCTTTCCGTCAACAAAAGCGCGGCGGCTCTTTTTGAAACTGATACCGCTATGGACGGCAAAAATATTTTGGAGCTGATACGGGACCTTGAGCTGCTGGAACAAGTGAGGGCTGCGCTGTCCGGCAATCGGAGCGAACTCAGCATCCGGCGTTCTGGCAAATCCTATCGTGTGTTTTTTAGCCCGGTAACAGACTCAGGCGCTCTTATACTGTTTCTCGATATAACCGAAAAAATGATGGCTGAACAAATGCGGCGGGAGTTTTCGGCCAATGTGTCACATGAGTTAAAAACGCCGCTTACGAGCATCTATGGCCATGCGGAAATGCTGTATAACGGTATCGTTAAGGAAAGCGATCATCATGCGTTTTTCGGAAAAATTAAAGATGAAGCCGCCCGTTTGATAACACTCATCGAGGATATTATCCTCATCTCCGAACTGGACGAGAACACAGGACAAGAAGCTTTTGAAGAAGTGAGCCTCTCTGCCATTGCCGCCGAAGCGGCGGAAGCGCTTTCGTTAAAAGCCTCTGAACACAGGGTTACGGTGAGTATCTCCGGCGATGCCTCAATGTCAGCCGGGCGCTCTATGATATATGAGATGTTTTATAACTTGATTGATAACGCCATAAAATACAACAAGAGCGGCGGAACAGTGAAGGTCGATGTTTCAGGGCTTGAGGATACGATTGAAATCGCTATTGCCGATACCGGAATTGGTATCCCCGAGGATGCTCAAAGCCGTGTGTTTGAGCGGTTCTACCGGGTGGATAAATCCCGCTCCAAAAAAACAGGAGGGACAGGACTTGGGCTTGCTATTGTAAAGCATATTGTCCTGCTCCACAAAGGGAAAATGGCGCTGCAAAGTTCTGAAGATCAAGGAACAGTTGTTACGATAAGCTTTTAATGTTCGCGGTCGGAGTTGGCGGCGATGAGGTCTTTTATGGCGACGATTTCGTCATTGATGATCATAGGGTAAGGACACCCCAAAGGCGGCGGAGCAATGTGCGTGCTTGCGGGCGCAGCGGTAAAGCCCTATAATTCCCCCATGGAATCAACCCTGCTTACCGCCGATGATGTGGCGCAGCAGCTGCGGATAAAGAAATACACCGTGTACGAGCTCATCAAACGGGGGGAACTCCCTTCCTCAAAGGTGGGCAAGCAGGTCCGCTTTTCCCAGGAAGATATCAGGCGTTACCTTGAGGCCAACAAAACCGGCCCCCTGTCCCGCAAATCCGCCGCGGATGCGCCTTTATATATGGATGAATCCCGTCAGGCTGAAATTCCTTTGTCTCAAGCGGCCTCGGCTCAACCGGACTTGTCCCAAGCGGCGTCAGCCCAAGCGGCATCAGCCGCCGTGATCATCAGCGGCCAGGACCGCTGCCTGGACCTTTTGGTAAGCCGGATTGCCGAGGCCGGGGCCGTCCCTCTCCGTTCCTATGTGGGCTGTTATAACGGACTCTATGCCCTCTACCACGGCAGGGTGACCATGGCGGCCTCCCACCTCTGGGACGGGGAGACCGATACCTACAATTACCCCTTTATCCGCCGCCTCTTGCCGGGGCTGCCCGTGGGGGTCCTCCGTCTGGCGGGGCGGATGCAGGGTTTTTACGTCAAAAAGGGGAATCCCCTCAATATTAAAGACTGGAAGGACCTGGCCCGGCCCGATGTTGCCATGGTCAACCGGGAACGGGGCTGCGGTACCCGGATTCTGCTGGATCAGAAGCTCCGCCGCGCCGGTCTTAAGCCCCAGGACATCCGGGGCTATGGCCGGGAGTCCACTTCCCACATGGCCTGCGCCGCTACGGTCTCCCGGGGCGGTGCAGATGCGGGCATCGGCTGTGAAAGGGGGGCGGAAAACGCGGCCGGGGTGGACTTTATCCCCCTCCAGCTTGAGTGGTACGATTTTGTGTTCCGCCTTTCGGACCAAGATACCGCTGCGGTACGGAGCCTCATTTCCTATGTTTCTTCGGCGGAATTCAAGCAGGACCTCCAAATGATGGGGGGCTACGACCTTTCCCAAACCGGTGTCTATGAGGAATTGTAAAGCCTTGAACAAGTTTGTCCCATTTGTTACAGTTAAGGGATATTATCGAGTTTATTAACGGAGTCTGATAAATGGGTGTGCTCAGTATTGTACTGTTGGTGTTTTTTGTTATCACGGCGATTTTGCTGGTGCTGCTGGTATTGATCCAGAATGAGGAAGGGGACAGCCTGGGGGGAATTTTTGCCGGGGGCAGCTCTTCCGCCTTTGGTTCCCGTTCGGGTAACGTCTTGACCAAGACGACCTCCGTATTGGGGGCCCTGTTTCTGGTGCTCAGCCTCAGCCTTGCCATTATTAACCGGACCCCCGGCGATTCCGGGGTTGAATCCGCCGGGCGCAGGCTGTCAACCGACGGGGCGGGAAGCAGTTGGGTGGAAGATGAACTCAATACGCCCAGCGGGAGTCTCCCCTCTGCCGAAGCGGGTGAAAGCCCTGTTGTGGAGCCGGAAACTGAATCAGAAGAGATTACAGAATAGGGCCTGGGGCCCAGCGGGAGGTTTGAGATGTTCCTGCGTGAAGTATTTCCAGCGGCTCTCATCAAAATTGACTTAGAGGCAGAAGATAAAGAAGAAGCCTTTGAAGAAATGGTGGATCATTTCTGTCAGGTAGAAAAGATCAATGCCCGGGAGGAAATTCTCGAGGCCCTGCGGGAGCGGGAAGCCAAGATGTCCACCGGGATTCACAAGGGTATTGCGGTCCCCCACGGCAAGACAAACGCCGTGGATGAGGTCTTTGGGGTGCTGGGGATCTCCCATAAGGGGATCGATTACGATGCCCTGGACGGGGAACCGGTCTACCTTCTCTTTATGATACTGGCGCCCCCTGAGGATTCGGAAAAACACCTCCGCGTCCTCAAACGTATGGCGGAATTGTTGGAAAATCCCCAATTTTACATGGAACTCCTCCCCCAAAAGGATACCCAGGGCGCGTACCAGGTTATCTGCAAGTATGAGGATCTTTTCCTTAACAAGGATTAGGGTGGGGTATTATGGCTGAAGTTAATACCGTCCCCGCCGGGACTGCGCAAGGGGAAAGGATTACAGAACTTGAAGGGGCCGACCGACAGGTGCTGGGCCATCTCCTTCAAATTGAGGCTGAAGCCGCCGCCCTGGTGGACGACGCCCAGGCCGAAGCGGACCGCCGTATTGCCGAGGGCGAACGGCAGAACCGCTCCCGTTATGACGAGCAATACGGTAAGGAAGCGGCGGAACTTGAACAGGAATATGAAAAAGCGACAGCCGCGGTGAAGGCTGATTATCAGCATCAGATTGAATCCTACCGGAAAAGTCTGGACGCCATCACGGTGAACCGGGATCGTTTCAATGTCCTGATGGACGATCTTCTGGGAAAGGGGCGGTAGGATGCCGGGTGCGGGGGAACGGGCTTACGTTTATGCCAAGGCCTGCGGGATTGTCGGTAAATCCTTCGTGGGAAAGCGGATTTCTTCCCTTGGGGGTGTCAACCGCCTTTCCGGCCTTGACCGGCTGGTCTTTCCCCTTTCCGGCAGGGAACTTCCCGAACGGGAACTGCTTCCGGACCTTGAAAAACGGATCACCGGCCGATCGGTACAGCAGATCCTTACCATCGTTTCTTCCTTTTCCTCTCCCCCGGAACTTCTGATTCGCCTTCTGCGGACCTACGAATACTCAGACCTTAAATCCAGCCTGAACGCCCTGGTCACCGGGGAGACAAAGCTTCCCGCCATTACGGACATTAAACCCTTTGGAACCGTCAATTTTGCGGCCTTTCCTGAGCTCGGCACTATGCTCCGGGGCACTGAATTTGAATTCCTCCTAAAAAATAAGGATTTGAAACAGGGCGGGGACGCCATCGGGGCTCAAACCGAACTGGATCGCCATTACTATACGAGTCTTTGGAAGGCCCTGCGGGCTCTGCCGGGGAAGGACCGCGTATCCGCGGAACGGATACTGATGGAGGAGATATCCCTTCGCAACAGCATCTGGGCCCTGCGGCTGCGGACCTACTACGGTATGAGCGCCGATGAGGCGGAAAAGCACCTGATGGACATTAGGGTAAAGAAGGGCCGGGGCCCTGAAGTTTCCCTGGCCGCCGATGCCCGCAGTTCCCTTTCCCTGCCCCTGGATACCCGTTCCGCCTGGGCCAGGTGGAAGCAGGCGCAGTTCCTGAACCCCGAAACCCCGGGCCAGAGCTGGCAGGCGGACCCCCGGTATTTCCAGAATGCCGCCTCGGAACACCTCTACCGGCTGGCCCTGCATTCATTGCGGCGAAGCCCCTTTTCCATAGATGTTGCCTTCTGCTTTATCAAACTGAAACAATTTGAAGAGGACCTCCTTACCAGTGTTGCCGAAGGTTTGGGGCTGGGGATGTCCAGTCAGGATGTGCTTGCCCTCCTGGAGGTGGAACCATGATTCGTCCCCAAAAGATGAAGCATATTGAGCTTACTGTCCTGAGCCGGGATGTGGACAAGGTTATCGAATATCTGGGCCGCCGGGGGATCATGCACTTTTCCGAAGAATCCGCGGTTGATCCTGGACAGGCTCCCCAGGGTTCAGCTTTTGTCCGGACGGGTTCTGAGGATGGTGGTAATCGCATTGCCCTTCGCGGGGGCGCCCCTGAACCGGTGGATAGTTTCGACGTATGGGGGCCCGCCGGGATCGCAAATGTCCCGGTAGTTACCGCCCACACCCTGGACGAGGCCGCCTATCAGCATATCCAGGAAAATCTGGAAAAGATCCGCTCCGCCGCCGCCTTTTTGGGGCTTGAACTCCAATCCGAGCCTGATGAGGCCAGTGTCCTGCCATCCGAAGCCGAGGAAGATTTAACCGACAGGCTCAGCAATGCGGCGGCGAATTTATCGGTCCGGGAAAATGAGGCGCTTCAGGAAAAGCGGAAGGTCGAAGAGACCCTGAACGAAGCCCGGGCCTTTGCCAACCTGAACGCCCCCTTTGCCGATCTGGATCAACTCTCCTACCTCACCCTCCGGGTGGGGCGCATGGAAAACAAAAAGCAGGCCCTACTTCGGGAAAATCTGGGGGATCGGGCGGTGATCATCCCCCTTGGCGATGGGGGGGACCGCATACTGGCGGCGGCGTCCCGGAAGGGCCGTTTCGCACTGGATTCGGAACTGAAAAGGCTGGCCTTCAGCCCCATCGCCATCCCCGAGGGTTTCAAGGGAATACCCGATGAACTCCTTGCGGGGCTGGAAGAACGGCTCAAGGCAGCTGCGGCGGAACTGGATGTGGTACAGCGTGAGAAGGCTGCGCTCAGGGATGCCGCCGCTTCCAGCCTCCGGGATCTTACCTCTTCTTATCTGATGGCCGCCATTGTGGAACAGCTCAAGGGCAAGCTGGTCGCCACCCGGAGCATCTACCTCCTTTCCGGCTGGATTCCCGCGGACGCGGTGATAGGTCTTGCGGCGGATATGGAAAAGCTCACCGGGGGCCGGGTAGCTATCAGGACCTTCAACCCTGAGGAAATGCGGGAAGTGGCGGAGGGAAAGGAAAAGGTGCCTGTCTCCCTTAAACACGGGGCCTTTGTAAAGGGCTTCGAAGGGGTGGTCTTTTCCTACGGCGCACCCCTCTACGGCACCATTGATCCCACCCCCTTTGTGGCGGTCTTTTTCACCATCCTTTTCGGGATCATGTTTGGGGATGTGGGCCAGGGGCTGGTGCTTCTGCTCGCCGGTATCCTGACCAGCAAGCGGGGGCTCAAATCCATGGCGGGCCTTCGCGGCTACTCAACCCCCCTCATTGCGATAGGCATTTCATCCACGGTGATGGGCTTTTTAAACGGCGAATTCTTTGCCAACGAAGAATTTTTGGTTGCTCCCACTCAGGCCCTGCTTGGTTTCTTCATGAACATCTTCGGCATAGCCGGGGAGCCCCCGGAGCGGATACTCCACCTGATGCCGGAAAAGGGCAATGTGATGAAGCTTTTTTACTTCTTCGGCTTTACCATTGCCGTGGGCATCATCCTCAATTCCATCGGCCTTGTCATGAACATCGTGAACAAGTGCATCACCAAGAAATACGAAGGGGCCTTCTTCTCCAAGACCGGCCTTGCGGGGCTCATTTTCTTCTGGTACGCCCTGTCTATTGCGATTCGGGTTATACTTGGGGGAAGTTTCGCCGATTTTGACCTTGTCGGCCTCATCCTCCCGGTGATCTGCATCTTCTTTGGGCCGGTGATCTGGCGGCTCATCAGCGGGGAGCGGCCCGTCCTTGCCGAGGGGCTCATGCCTTTCATCATGGAGGGATTTGTTGAAATCCTGGAAACCCTTTCAACCTATATTTCCAACACCGTCAGCTTCCTCCGGGTGGGGGCCTTTGCCCTTTCTCATGCGGTGCTTTCCTTTATCGTGTTTACCCTTTCGGAGATGGTGGCCGAAAATCCCGCAGGGCCGGTGTTTTCCCTGTTCATCATGGTTCTGGGCAATACCGTGATTATTATTCTTGAGGGCATGATCGTGGCCATCCAGGTGGTCCGTTTGCAATATTACGAATTTTTCAGCAAATTCTTTACTGAAACGGGGGTGCCCTTTGTGCCCTTCCGTTTCCGTAAGGGAGTAAAGGAGTAAAGTATGAAGCGTGTTGTTATCTTATTGGTTCTGGCCTTGTTTGTGGTGGCTGTGCCGGTCTTTGCCCAGGAAGCCGCAGGCGCCGAAGCTGCGGGTGGAACGGCGGTCTGGAAGTACATTGCCGCCGCCCTTGCGGTGGGAATTTCCTGTATCGCAGGCGGTATCGCCGTAGGCCAGATTGGGGCCGCGGCCATGGGTGCCATGAGCGAGAACCCGGAACTTTCCGGTAAGGCCCTGCCCTATGCCGGTTTGGCCGAAGGTATCTGTCTCTGGGGCTTCCTGGTGGCCCTGCTTATCCTGATCCTGTAAGCCGAAGGGTAAAACCGGAGGTTTTTTGTGGATTATTTCTTTATCGGGGACCCGGAATTGCTTACCGCCTTCCGTTTTGTGGGGATAGGCGGCGTTCCGGTGGGAGACGCCGATGAGGCTAGGGCGGCCTTCCTCCGGATCACCCGTGGATGGAACGAAACCGCCGGGGCCGTGCTCCCCGAAACCGGGGCCGAGGGCTGCCGGGTTCTGATCATCACCGAGGAAGTGGCGGACTGGCTGGGGGATCTGTTGATCGACTGGCAGCTTGCCGATCAGTATCCCCTGGTGGTGGAGATCCCCGGCATCCTGGGGCGGCTTGAGGGCCGCAAAACCCTGGTGGATTCCATCCGGGAAGCCATCGGTATTCACGTATAGAGGACGAAATGGAAGAATTGCAGTCAACCGAGGTACTGGATCGCGAGATCCTTGAGGACGCCCGGAAAAAAGCCTACCGGATTCTCAAAACCGCCGATGACACGGTTAAGTCCAACGCCGCCGCCTGGGACAAAAAGGCCCTGGACGCGGTTGCGGAGCTGAAACAGCGCTATGCCGAACGGGGCAAGCGGGTGGGGGAGGAGATCATGGCCCGGCTGCCCCTGGACAAACGGCGCATCGAGTCTGAGAAGATCGAAGCCCTCCTCCGGGGCGCTGTGGATAACTGGTATGCCGGTCTTGGCCGGGACCGGGTCCTTTCCATTCTGGAAAAGGAACTGCGGAAGCGCCTTGATGACTGTCCCGAATTCAACCCGGCTGCTTTTCGGGTCGTTTTTCATAATCTTGATGCCAAGGAAGGGGATGCTCTCCTCAAAAAAGTCCTCCCCCAGGGCAAATGGGACAGCGACGCCGCCCTTGCCGATGGGGCGAATAAGTACCCCGAAATCGTCATTGATTCCAAAACCGTAAAGATCAGATCCTCAATACAGATGGTGACCGGCGCCCTGCTCTCTGATTACCGGTCGGAGCTTACCGAGGCCCTTATCGGGTCCGCTTTCAGCGATGGTAATATCTCTATAGGGGGCCTTACATGAGCGATATGATCGAAGGCAAGGTTAAGCGTATATCAGGGCCCATCATCCGCGCGGAGGGACTCGGCGGGGCCGGGCTCTTTGACGTGGTGGAAGTGGGGGAGAAGCGGATCATCGGGGAGATTGTCCGCCTTGAAAAGGCGGAAGCGGTGATCCAGGTCTACGAGGACGACACGGGGCTCCAGGTTGGGGCCCTTGCGGCGTCCACCGGGCGGCCCCTTTCGGCAAAGCTCGGTCCCGGCCTCATGGGGACTATCTACGACGGGATTCAGCGGCCCCTGGAATTCCTCTTTAAGCAGAGCGGGGCCTTTATGGACCCCGGCGCACGGGGCGAGCCCCTGGACTCATCAAAATTGTGGAAATTTGTGCCTGATCCGGATTTGGCCGCCAAAATCGCCGCAGGCGAAAAGGTTGAAGCAAAGCCGGGGATGGTTTTGGGCAGCGTAAAAGAGACTGAAAGTATCACCTGCAAGATCATGGTACCCCCCAACACAAAAGGCGGGACCATTACCTTTCTTGCGGGGGAGGGTGACCTGAACTGTGATGCCATTGCCGCCAAAACCAGCCGGGGGGAAGATATCAGCCTGGCCCAGTGGTGGCCGGTGCGTATACCCCGGCCCGGAGCGGAGCGGCTTTCCCCGGATCAGCCATTGGTTACCGGAGAGCGGGTCATCGACGTGTTTTTCCCCCTGTCCAAGGGGGGCACCGCCGCCATCCCCGGCGGCTTCGGTACCGGGAAGACCATGACCCAGCATGCCATCGCCAAGTGGTGCGACGCCGACGTGATCATCTACATCGGTTGCGGGGAGCGGGGCAACGAAATGACCGATGTGCTCACCGAATTCCCTGAACTCCAGGACCCCCGCACGGGCCGTTCTCTTATGGAGCGGACCATCCTTATCGCCAACACCTCAAACATGCCCGTGGCTGCCCGCGAGGTTTCAATCTACACCGGGGTGACCCTGGCGGAATTCTACCGGGACATGGGCTACCATGTGGCGATCATGGCGGATTCTACCAGCCGCTGGGCGGAAGCCCTGCGGGAACTTTCCGGGCGCATGGAAGAGATGCCCGCCGAAGAGGGCTTCCCCGCCTATCTCCCCACCCGGCTCGCCGAATTCTACGAACGGGCCGGCCGGGTCCGCACCCTTTCCGGCTTCGAAGGCTCGGTTTCCATCATCGGGGCGGTGTCCCCCCCGGGCGGCGACTTTTCCGAGCCCGTGACCCAGCACACCAAGCGTTTTATCCGCTGTTTCTGGGCTTTGGACCGGGACTTGGCAAACGCCCGGCATTATCCGGCAATCAGTTGGATCGATTCCTACTCGGAATATGCCGCCGAAGTACAGCCCTGGTGGGAAAAGGTGAATCCCCAATGGGCAACATCCCGCCAGCAGGCCCTGGATCTCCTCAAACGGGAACAGCGGCTCGCCGAGATCGTCCGCCTTATTGGTCCTGACGCACTCCCGGATGATCAGCGGCTGGTGCTCATCGTTGCCGAAATCCTCAAGGACGGCTTCCTCCAGCAGAATTCTTTTGACGATGTTGATATGTACTGCGTCCCCGCCAAACAGGTGCGGCTTCTGGAACTGATCATGAACTTTTTCGATAGGGCTGAACTCTGCATCAAGCTGGGGGCGCCCCTCACAAAAATTACCTCACTTCCTATCCGGGAACGGCTTGCCCGGCTCAAAAGTTCGGTTAAAAATGATGAACTTGGCGGCTTAGAGGATTTTGAGGGTGAGATGCGCACATCCATGGAAGAGCTTGAGCGGAGTTACCGCAGCAAGGAAATGCTATGAAGGGAATCGAATACCGGGGTTTAGACCGGATAGAAGGGCCCGTGGTGATCACCAGCCGGAGCCGGAACGTGGGCTTTAACGAAGTGGTGGCGGTTTACGACCGGGAAGAGGGCCGCCGGCTGGGCCGGGTGGTGGACATGAGCGAAGACTGGACCGCCATCCAGCTCTTCGGCAGCAGCACCGGCCTTTCCGCCGCAGACGCCCGTGTGGAATTTCTGGAAAAGCCCATGGAACTGCGGGTTGGTCCGGGGCTCCTGGGCCGCATCTTCAACGGCCTGGGCGAACCCATCGACGGCTACGGGGACATCTTTTCCTCTACCAGCCTCGATGTGAACGGCCTCCCCATCAACCCCTATGCCCGGACCTACCCCCGTGACTTTATCCAGACCGGCATCTCCGCCATTGACGGCATGAACACCCTGATCCGGGGGCAGAAGCTCCCGATTTTTTCCGGGAACGGCCTTCCCCATAACCACCTCGCCGCCCAGATCGTCCGGCAGGCGAAGATCATCTCCTCCGATGAGCCTTTCGTGGTGGTCTTCTGCGCCATGGGGGTCAAGTACGATGTGGCCCGGTACTTTCTGGACGACTTTGAACGCACCGGGGTTCTTGCAAACGTGGTGGTCTTCCTGTCGCTGGCGGACGCCCCCAGCCTGGAACGGCTCGTGGCCCCCAAGTGCGCCCTCACCGCTGCGGAGTATCTGGCCTACGAAAAAAACATGCACGTCCTTGTGGTGATGACCGACATGACCAACTACTGCGAAGCCCTGCGGGAAGTTTCCTCGATCCGGGGGGAAGTCCCCAGCCGCAAGGGCTACCCCGGTTACCTCTATTCCGATTTGGCCAGCCTCTACGAACGGGCGGGGAAAATCTCAGGTTCCTCAGGCTCCATCACCCAAATCCCGATCCTCACCATGCCCAACGACGACATCAGCCACCCCATCCCGGACCTTTCCGGCTACATTACCGAGGGCCAGATCGTCCTTGACCGGGAGCTTACCCAGCGCGGGGTCTATCCGCCCGTGGCCGGCCTCCCCAGCCTTTCCCGGCTCATGAAGGACGGCATCGGCCCCGGCATGACCCGTGAGGACCACAAGGACGTTTCCAGCCAGCTCTTTGCCGCCTATTCCAAAGTCAAGCAGGTCCGCAACCTCGCCTCGATCATCGGTGAGGAGGAACTTTCCGAAGCGGATAAGCGGTACTTAAAATTCGGCGAAAAGTTTGAGCAGATCTTCCTGACCCAAAGTGAATTTGAAAACCGCGACATCGGCCGCACCCTGGACTTGGGCTGGGAGGTGCTCACCGAGATACCGCGGGATGAACTGCTGCGGATCAAGCAGGAGCTGATCGAAAAGTACCTCGACCCGATATTGACGAGACAGAAGGGGGAAGTGCGGTAGGGTTATTGTACAATATCGTATTGCACCAAGCCCCAATGCGTACCGGTTTTTGACGGCCCGCCTGATATTTGAATTGAATCAATGTCCGATGGAATGGTTAATGTCAACTCAAAATTTCCGCTCCTGCTATTTTTTGTAAAATAGTTCCATTCATCATTGAGTATAATGGCAAATGATGCATAGTCTTTTGATGAAATGACAAAGGTTTCCGAACTGCCGGCCGTCAGTGTTCCGTTTTTGGGTGAAATTAACTGGGTATTGGAAAGTTGATTGTATGTTCCAAATGTAGACGGGTATTTTAATATACCGCTTCCAAAACCTTGATATCCTGATGCCGCTTTTACATCAAACCGTAAAACCTGTTCGAGGGAGTTTGTCGAAATATCCAGAAGTTTGTGTATTTTTAAGACCGCACTGTTTCTGGCGGTATCAAACAGATCCTCGGCGAAATAATAACTGCCATTATCCGCAACCTTAAAATAGGAATCCTTGAAAAGTTCCAGTTCTTTTTCAGTTATCTTCCTGTCCCTTGGATTTTCTGTGTTAAACAGCGCCTCGGTCCTTGGCAGCCAGTCACCCTCAAAGGTTCCAATGTCGATCTTCTCTTGAATTTGCACTGTGTTGTTGAACCGTGCAAAAACATATCCCTGATATTCACTGGCATCAGGAACGTCGAAATCGAATGTGGCAGTTGTACTTTTCCGTTCCGCCCACGATGCGGCATTTACATTTTGTTGTTGCGGTGTTCTTAATCGACTTGATAATGAAACATTGTTGTTCCCCAAGACAATATCAAACGTCATGCCACCGTTTACAAGATTTTTGTATTCAGGGTCTTCTGTTTTAAGCGCAAGCCCGTATTGAAAGAATTTCCCCGGAATATATGCTTCCCGCATAAAATCATTCGCCGTTAAAACAGGCGCGTAAAATTGATAGGCATCTTCTTCCGGCAAATGTGAATAAAGGAAAGGGCGTGAATCAAGGAACAGCCATTCAGTAGAATAACGCTTGATAAATGTCCGCCTTTCCATTGCTCCTGCGTCCCAGGTCACATCCACAAGATACCATTTGCTGCCGATATGCAAGGCATTCCACGCATGGTCGGTATCTTTTCCGATTTTTCCGTCGTAACCAAAACCCTTTGAATAACCGTTTATGCCGATAGATTCAATGCCGGCAAGGCTGCACATCTCATTCATAAGATTAGTATAACCTGAACACACGGCTTTTTTCTTTTTCAATACCGAGACATAATCCTGCGCCGTAATCCTGCCCGAAAAATACATATCGGTATCATAGGCGATATTATCGCAAATCCAGTCATGGAGGACTTTTGCCTTCAAAAATTGGTCGGAAACACCATTGGTAAGGACTGAAACGACACCCGGTAAGGCTGCCGCCGGATCAACAAAAACCTGGGCCATGAGTTCTTTTGAAACACCCCTGACGCGGGCTTCCATTTTATCATTTCGGTATTTTGAGGTGTTTGTACTCAGCGCGGCATATTGCTTAATGGTGTTATTTGCCTGTGTTACCAAATTTTTGTCCGCGCCTTCCCGTTGGGTATATTCATACAAAAATGAACAATCCCCCCATTTGATCGCCTCTGCGACAAGTTCGGCATCCGTCATGGTACTTGCCGCTTGTTCTACCGGCGGCCTTGGGCTTTTAACCTGCGAACCATTGCTGCCGCTTGAACTGTTTCCACTGCCGCCGGAACCGCTTGAACTGCTGCCACTGCCGGAATCAAACAAAGAACCTAAAGAAGCACATCCGGCAAAAAATGCGGTAATGGTCAAAAAGCAAATCACCTTCAAAACGCTTAACTTTTTCATAACAACTCCTTTAATAAAAATTTTCTACCGTACAATCAAATCCTTCGGTGTATTTTCTATGGTATTATGTAATTTATTTTTTAAGTTTGTACACATTGGCAGAAAGGAAACCAAAGTTATTCCGCCGGATACAACACCCCCTATCAAGGGCAATATTTTTCCAATTGATTTACCGATATTCTTACTCACAAGACCGAGACCTATTTTTATTGCTACTTTGGCCGCAGGTTTATCAAATGTCTTTTCTAAAAATATTTTTGACATTTTTTTTGAGAATTGCGCCTCCATAACTTCTTTTATTGTTTCATTTGCTTCTTCTATTCCAGCCATTACGCCAATCAGAACAGTTAACATGGATTTAAATTGATCCCCATATTCCTCAAATGAAGTCATGCCATAAATATATGCGAGCTTTTGGGCCGACTGTATTATGTGAAAATAGAATTGCACAATATCGGCGGGTATGGCTGCCGCCATTAACAGGCCGCCGGGTATTCCTGCGGCAAAAGATCCGGCAGTTACCATGGCTGCATGGTAATTGATGGTATCTGCGGCGATTTTATCCATTAAAGGTAATTCGATATCCGTATTTACCGAACCATCCTGCAATATTTTATCCAGTGTTTCCTGTCTACAATAATTACCATATTCTTTCTGAAGAAACACCTCCCGGTCAATTTTTGAGCCGGGTATTAATAAAGCAGCGTCAAGTATGTTATACCAAATTTCCGCATTTTTATTTTTCGCTGCCATATCATCCTCCAAAATAATTTATTATTTCTGATTTGATTTTATCATCCTTAATTAATGGGGGTTTCTGCACTATGGTAATATTTACTATTTTGCCATTGATATTATAGCTGCCTTTAATACCCTGGCCTTCAAAAGCACCTGATTTTTCATTGCCGTTAAATTTTCCCCCGGTATGGTCAATGTCATTCTTTATCTTTTGCAGGGCCGCCGATACATCTTTGTTTAATTCAAACGAAAATTTCATAAAATCTTCCTTGTTTCTATACAAAATAACGCCCGATAGGGAGCTTTCTTATCCTCTCCTTTAACGAAACACATCCTCCCAAATGTCTTAAAAATCTACCCAATTTCAAATAAATGAGCTAATGGCTATAAATATCAATCATTATAATTAGTTTATAGCCGATTGTAAAGCCTTTTTACTAGCTATTAGCATAAAAATATGGGTCTGAGGGACATTTTCACCGTCAATTTAAAGAAATTCAGAAAATCCGAGGGCCTTTCGCAGATGAAACTGGCGGAACAGTGTCATACCGCCGCGAGCTATATCGGAGAAATCGAAATCGGCCGGAAATTTCCTTCCGTAGAGATGATCGAAAAAATTGCCGGAGCCCTCAAGGTGGAGCCCTACCTGCTTTTTAAGGAAGAGCGGTCTGGGTCCACCATAAACATAGAGGCGCGGGAGTTTTATGCGAAGCTCACGCCTGAAGGCAAGGGGGCTTTTACAGACCTGATTCTCTTAGCCATCGGACAGGGGCTGGAAAAAGCGCTCAATTCTGAACAGCCGCAGGCTCCCCCGGACGAACATGCGGAAAGCGCGGAATAGCGAAGCCGAAACTACCGGATGGGGACGAAAAAACAGGCGAATGATCACTGATTGGAGAAAATGCCGGTTCACATGGGCATGGTTCGCGATACCCCCCATCTTCTCCTTGTTAAACCCCTCCAAATAATATAAATTATAGCTAAAGGAGTATCCTCTTGCCGCGTGAATCCATCGCACCCACCAAGAGCAACCTCATCCGCGTCAAGGAACGGCTCGCCACCGCCGAGGAAGGCTACGATCTGCTGGAGCAGAAGCGGGAAATCCTGGTGATGGAGCTGATGCAAAAGGTGGAGCAGGTGAAGCTGTTGGAGCGGGACCTCGACGCCAGGGCGGGCACGGCCTATCCCGCGCTCAAGCGGATGCTTGTTGTGGTGGGCCGGGAGCGGGCGGACAAGCTTTCCCGGGACATCCATTACCGGTTCGAGCTCCACGAAAAACGGGTTATTGCCGCGGGGATGACCCTGCCGGGGCTGGAAATCAGGCTGCCCGATGCGGAGCTCAAGTACTCACCGGCGAATTCATTTGCCGAATGTGATGAAACTGTGCTAGAATTCTTTGAGATGCTCAAGCTTTGCACCGAGTTGGCGGCGGTGAGGACCATCGCGTGGCGGCTTGCCCGTGAAGTGCGGAAGACCCAGCGCCGGGTAAACGCCCTGGAAAAGATGGTGATACCCACGGCGCGGGAAACCAAAGTCTATATCGAGGCGGCTCTGGAAGAACGGGAAAGGGACTCCTTTTTCACCAGTAAACTCTTAAAAAAGAAGGCGGGCAGGGAATGATGAAAGCGCTTATCTCCAACATTGTGGTGGTCATCACCGGTTCGGACGCTTCCATTCTGGCCGCCAAATACGCCATTGTCATGGCCAAGGCCTACCGCTGTCGGGTGACCGCTGTGTATGTGGTGGATATTGCCACCATCAGGCAGCTCACCTTGAGCAAAATTTTCATCCAGGAAGAAAGCCAGGACTACGAGAAGAGCCTTGAGGCCAACGGAGACCGGTACCTCGCCTTTGTGGAGGAACTTGCCCATGCCAAGGGTGTCAAGATAGAGCGGGAAATCCGCAGGGGCGCGGTCTATACCGAGATCCTCACTGCGGCGGATGAAAAAAAGGCTGACCTTATCGTCATGGGGGGCTGGGAAAAGGACCGGAGCGCCCGGGACATTATCAGTCACACCCACCGGGAGATCATGGTGAGCGCCAAGTGTTCCGTTTTATTGGTTAAAGAACCCAATATCGATCAAATTTATAAACAAGCTTGACAATCAACTGTGTTGATTGTCTTGGGAGAAAATGGTAATTTTCTCCATTCATTATAAAAGGGTAGGTATACATGAGAATTGCAATAGTGAGCGTTCCGAGGCAGCGGCGGGGGATTCCCGATTATGTGACTTCCCTGGCAAAGGGCATGGAATCCATGGGGCACCGGGTTGATATTGTTGACGCTTGGACCGAGGACGGTATGCGCCTTCCCGGCTATGAATATATTGTTGTTGTGGCGGAGTCGATTGGCTATTTCTCCGGTAAGATTCCTGAGCCGGTGTCCAAGGTGCTTTCCGCGGGGAGCAGCCTGGGAGGAAAAAAGAGCGCCGCCTTTGTCAAAAAGGGGAACCTTTTTGTGGGCCGTACCCTCTTCAATCTGATGAAGAGTATGGAAAAAGAGGGGATGGCTATCAACTGGAGCGAAATCATTCTGAGCGCCCCCCATGCGGAAGCCTTGGGCAAGCGGATCGGGGCCTGACCATACCATGGAAGGAACGATGAAGGGGGCCTACCAGGCTGCCGTCTGTTTCGATGAAGAGCTGAAATAAGTTATACCCTATGAAGAAAAAAAGGCCCCGTCTTTTTTGAGTTCAGTCTGGAGCAATTTGGCTTCTACTTCCCGCAGGTCTTTTCCCTTACCGGCGAGGGCGGCCCAGGTCCCGGCGGCCTGACCCATGACAAGACAGACCGGCATAACCCGGATGCTGCCCTGTACCCGGCGATCGCAGGAAACATTTCGTCCGGCAGCCAGAAGGTTTTGAGCGCCCGCTACCGCCAGCATACCCCGGGGGAGACCGTGGGATTCTCCCGGCATATATTGTTCAGAGCCGTCTTTAACTTTTTTTCCTGCCAAAACCCGTTCGCTTTCTTCTTCTGTAAGATGTACGTCAAGATAGTAACAGTTTCGTCCTATTTCATCGGAAAAAGTTTTACGGCCAAGATAATCTTCCACCGTAAGGGTATAGTCGCCCACAATACGCCGTGATTCCCGAATCCCCATGGCAGGGGCGGTCTGGGCCAAAAAAGAGGCGCCAAAAATATGGGGCAGGTATTCCTTTAATCCCTCATGGAGCTGGTGGGCCAATTCCCTTCCCCGCATATAAGAAGCCGAATAAGCGTAGGGATCACGGGGATCGGTCTGCCAGAGATGGCCGGCGTTAAAGCCCACCGTACCCGGCCCCAGAGGGGAATGGTTAAAGGCATGCTGCTTGAACAGGGGGTACTTGCCGGAATTGGAAATGGCGGAAGATACGGGTTTCAGGTTTTCTACGCTCTGCATCACCGGATCAGAATGGTAATGGTATTCATCCACATTGGAGAGCATGAAACAATGGGTGGCGGGCTGCACTTCTTCGGTCTCCCCATCCCCGTAGAGGGTAGGAAAGCCCGCCGATGCGGTCAAATCCGCATCTCCGGTGCTGTCGATAAACACATTTGCGGCATAAGCCCTCAGGCTCCCCTTATAGGCGGCTGCAATATGGCTTACCCGCTTTTGACCGCCCGGCAGGACATCCACAGCGGCGGAAATCACGGTTTGACCAAAGAGAACATCAACCCCGGCTTCGGAGACCTTTTTGTCCAGTACCCGCTTATAATACTCCGGATCAATGGGAACCCAATCGGCGGCGTCTTTTTTAATATGGGCCATGCCCTGTTTCACATCTTCAAAGATTTCCTGGGCTATGCCCCGATAGATGATCTTTTCTTTGTCAGAGAATGGACACCAGGCAGGAACGAGTCCCAGGGTACCCATACCCCCCAGGGCGGTTCCTGCCTCAAGAATAAGCGTCCGTTTTCCACGGCGGGCTGCCGCCAGGGCCGCAGCGCAGCCCGCAGGCCCTCCGCCGGCCACTACCACATCATGGGAATCATCCAGCGGAATTGAAGCCGTGAAATCAACGTTCATTGCCCTACCTGCCCTTGTACCAGCTGTTATAGGCGGCTATGAGGTCGTTGCCGCACTGTTTCTTCCAGTCGGTGACGAAGGCGTCGAAGCTGCTTCGGGCAATGCCGGATACCACCGCGTTCACCATGAACTCCAGGGTCAGATTGTCCGAATTAACCTGGGTAGAAGAAATCTTTACAAAATCCGCGCAGGGAATATCCGTAGAAGGATCTACATGGAGAAACCTGTCGTAATCGTAATTCACCTGGCTGAACACCTTGTACTGATTCTCGTCTTTTTTGGCCCGGGCAAGCCAGTAGTTGCCGTATTCAAGGGATGTCGCGGTAACGTATTTATCCCCATTCGCCCGGTGATCAAAGAAGGTGGGGAGTATCGGATCATAACCGCCCTGGGCGTTCACCGTGTAATCTATCCCCTCTTTACCGATAACAGTTTCTTTGAACAACTCAGGCTCCATTTTTTTGTCCAGGAAATCCATAGTAGTCTGATAGGTTTTTGAAGCCCGGGGAATAAAGGTAAAGAAGCCTACCTGATTAATTGAAGATACCGCAGCGCCGACCTTTCCGTTTCTCGACAGGGGCTGGATGAATTCCATTGAGGCGGCAGGATAAGAAGCCTTAAAAGTAGCCAACAGGGCCGGGATGTCCCACCACCCGTCAACACGGACCAGGGCTTTGTTGGTGGTAAACTTTTCCCTTACCGCCGCGCCATTGTTTGTGGGCATTTCGGGGTCCATGAGCCCCTTAACGTAGAGTTCCCTCAGGTACTGGAGAAACTCGAAGAAACCGTCCTGGGTTTGGTACGGAACCAGGGTCCCGCCCTGATCTGACCAGTTCAATTCCACTCCAAAAGCTCCGCCGATGGAAGTAGACCGCAGGTTATTCAGGTTCGCCATGGTCACCGTTAAGGGCGCATTGGCAGATCCGGCCTTTACCGTGTCCCTGTCCTTAAATGCCTGAAGCATAGCGGTAAACTCGTCCAGGGTAGTGGGCATTTTGAGACCCAGTGCATTGAGCAGATCCGTGCGGATGAGCAGGAAGTTATCCGCATTGGCGCCGCTTGTCCGCCCGGTAGCCGCGAGGCCGGGAATACAATAAAAGGTGTCACCCACAGTAACCGCATCAATAAGAGCCTTGGGTGTCAGTTGGGAAATATATTTGGTATTTTTGAACAGCAGCGCCATATCCATCAGGGCGCCCTGGGAAGCGTACTGAGCGTACTGTTCCTTGCCGGCCGCATAAAGGCTGATGTAGTCATAATCCGCCGCCCCTGCCGCCAGGATGGCATTGAGTTTGTCATTAGGCCGGTCTGCCGGCAAAGTATCGTAGGTGACCGTGTACCCGGTCCGTTCCTGGATCAAAAGATGCACCGGATTGGCCGCCCCGTCGTTCAGATCTACCCCGCCCTGATTGGGTACCAGGGCCCGAATAATTTTTGTCCCCTCAGGATTGTTCTGTTGACTGCCTTTGGCAAACAGAGCCGTCGATAGCGACAAAGCCAGAAACACACAGAAAATACCTTTCATCTTTTTCATGCTATTCATTTCCTCCATAGCATTAATAATAAGGCATCCAAAGAGTTTATGTCCATCAAAATAAAAAACAGGATTTGAGCCGGTTCCAAAATCTGACATTTTGGAACTGCCTCATTTGTTAATTTTTTTTAAACCTTCAGTTTTTTCCGCATCTGTGCCGTATTCGGCAGGCCGGGATCGCGCTGTAAAGCTTCCCGGATAATTGATTCCGCGGCGGATTCGTCCCCCATGCGGAACAGGGTTTCCGCCATGGAGCGCATCCACCGGGCCTCGTCCCGGGGGGAAAAGCCCAAGTCAAGCAGGGTCTCCATGCAGTCTACCCAGGTGTCGGCGTCTACCTGATTTTTAAGCCGCAGCCGGACCAGTTCCTTTACATAGGTTTCAATGTCCTCCATATGCTGCTTGTAATAGGGCCGCCGCCGTTCCTCCCGGATCAGGTCCGCAAAGAGCATAAAGGCCTCGTAAGCGCAGTCCCGCTTGTCCAGTTCTTCCGCCAGCACGTAAACGCAGTCCATCCAGTCTTCCCGGTCAAGGTGCTGTTCCATAGGGAATTCCAGGCCGCCGTTTTTCTCCCAGACCTCGATGGCGGCGTCTTCCTCAAAATGAAAGAGTTCAAATTCCACCAGTTTTGCCTGGCTCCTCGGGTCATCGGGCCGTTCCCGCAGAAAAGTACGGTAATCAAAGGAGATTTTTTTGATGAACCGGGAATAGGCCTGGTCGTACTCATAACGGCGGTCCCGGTCGGAGAGGACTTCGTAGGCGGCAAGGAGCTTCCGCATGGCCTCCTCGGCGTTCTTCCCCGCAATGTCCGGGTGGAGCTGCTTGGCCTTTTCCCGGAAGGCCTTTTTTATGTCCTTTGTCGAAGCGGTTTGCTTGACCCCAAGAAGGGAATAGTAGTCCTGTATCATTTGATTAATCCTACCCATCAATTGATAAAAAAGGAAGGGGAATAGAGGATAAACCACAAAGATACTATGATTTAAATTAACGGGGTTAGTGGTACTCTGGTCCGACGGGGTCAGAGAGCCGATGGCAGGTTGTTTTGTGCCGTGAGGAAGGCGGGGGAACCCGGACGAACCTCGGAACAAAGATTAATTCAAACCGGCCGCCGTAAAGAAAAACGCGGCTGCCAGAAAAACAAGCAGACCGCGAATCGGAATCTGAAAGTAAATGCAATAGCCCTGCAAGCGGGAAGAGCTTGTGCTTGGGGACAAACCACGGCTATAATTAAAAAATTAATGAATAATCCTTCTTTTCTGCGTAATTTTATTGAAAAGTTCAATGCGGAAATCCGCTCTACCGAAGCCGCAAGTGTGGAAGCTGTTGATGCGGAAGCTACGAATGCAGCCCTTCTCCGCTATGACGAGCCCATGGCCTCCCATACCACCTTTAAGGTCGGCGGCCCGGCGGATCTCTGGGTGCAGCCCCAGGGGGATTGTTTCCCGGCATATGCCGCAGCCCTGCTCAATGCGGCCCGTGCCGAGGGCATCCCGGTCTTTATCCTGGGGGGCGGGGCAAATCTGGTGGTCGGCGACAGGGGCATCCGGGGAATCGTGCTGGACATGTGCGGATGGCAGGGCCTGAATATTGAAGAGGGAAGGGTGATGGTCCGATCGGGGACGGCCGTAGACAAGCTGGTTGATGCGCTGGCTGCGGAAGGCTGGGGCGGCCTTGAGTTCCTGGCGGGAATGCCCGGCACGGTTGGCGGGGCGGTGTGGATGAACGCCCGGTGCTATGAAAAATCGATCTCCGATGTACTTATCGAAACTGAAATTCTCAATGAGAAGCGGGAGATAGAGCGCATACCCTTTAATGCATCGGACTTTGATTATAAACACAGTCCCTTCCAAAACCGGGATGTGCTGATACTTGCCGCCTCTTTTCGTCTGGAAAAAAGACCTGAGGCCGCAATCCTCCGGGAAATGGCGGAACACCGCAAGGACCGGGAGGAAAAGGGCCATTACCGGTTTCCCTCGGCGGGGTCCGCTTTCAAGAACAACCGGGCATTCGGGAAGCCCACGGGGAAGATCATCGACGAACTGGGGCTCCGGGGACTGCAAATAGGGGGTGCCCAGATAGCCCCTTTTCACGGTAACATCATCATCAATACGGGGAACGCCGTTGCTGCGGATATCCGTACTTTGGCGGATATGGTTCGGGAAAAGGCCCATGCCGCCCTTGGAATAGAACTGGAAAGCGAGATACTTTTTGTCGGGGACTGGGAGGATTAGTGAAAATGGCCGGGCAGCCGCAGCTTGCGTTCGTCAATTTCACCAAAGATTCATATATCACCATTGAAGGGACGCAGACCGCCGATCGCTTTTTCATTATCCGCTCGGGAAAGGTGCGGATTTCCAAGGAAGTTGAAATAGTGGCGGAGGAAGGGGGCAATATCCTGGGGCCCGGCGACTTTTTCGCCGTTGTTGCCACCATGTCTTCCCACAGCCATATTGAAACCGCCCAGGCCCTCACCGATGTTAGCCTCATTTCCGTGCAGAAAGAGCAGTACCCCTATCTTATTCAGCAGAATAAAGCGGTGGCCATGAAGATCATCCTCCATTTTTCAAAGCGGATGCGCCATCTGGACGAGGCCCTTACCCGGCAGACCTTCAAGCATAACGCGGAAAGCGATCCCTCCCATCTGTTCACGGTTGGGGAGTATTACGAAGGGCAGCAGCAGTACGATCAGGCCTATTATGCTTTTCAGCAATATCTGAAATATTGCCCCCAGGGGAAGGAAGTACAAAATGTCCGGGACCGGATGATGAAGATTGCCCCCCATGCCCATTCGGCGAAGACGAATTTTGATCCCGATGAATTGACCCGGAATTATCCTGCTTCATCCATGATCTTTGCCGAGGGAGAGCCGGGGGATGAGCTCTACATCATCCAGAAGGGTTCGGTAAAAATTGCCAAAATCGTAGATAATAACAAGGTGCTTTTGGCGGTACTCAAGGCGGGGGATATCTTTGGGGAGATGGCCCTGCTGGAAGCCAAGCCCCGGGCCGCCAGCGCCGTGGCCTACGATGACTGCCAGGTCCTGGTGATAAACCGCGCCAACTTTGAACAGATGATAGCCGCCCAGCCCCAGATCATTGCCCGGCTTACCACCCTTTTTGCGGAGCGGATATGGTTTATCTACAAGCAGCTTGCCAATACCCTGCTTTCCGAGCCCCTGGGCCGGATGTACGATGCCCTGCTTATGCAGCTTGAAAAGGATCGGGTAAACCTTAAAACCACCCGATCCCACCAGTTCGGCTTTGGTTCCAAAGAACTGGTGAACATGGTGGGTTTAAGCCCCATGGACGGCTCCCCCCTGCTGTATAAGATACTGAAAAGCGGGAATGTCCAGGAAATAAACAACAGGATATTTGTGACCGATGTTGCGGAAGTTATTGTCCAGGCCGAATATTACCGGAAGATGCAGCGGCTCGGCCTGTCGAGGAATGAATAGGGCGCCGGAAAAAACCGGCCGATAATATGATAATGAATATGATGCGAGTACTTTGCGTCCTTTGCGGTTTTCTCTTCTTCTCCGGCCTCCTCTGGGCGCAGGCTGCACCCGCGCCTGCCGAAGACATTTCGACTACAGACACTCTGCCCCGGAACTTCCGGGAGATCAGCCTGGGGATGGGCCTTGATGAACTTAAGGCGGCCCTTGCGGAAGATCCCCTCTTCAATTTCCGGGGCGATAGGGACGTGTCTTTTCTGCCTGCCCGTGAGGAGAGCCTCGTGGAAACAACCGGCCTATCCTTTGTAAGGCGGGCCTTTTTCCAGCTTCGGGAAGGGTCGGTCTTTATCATGGCCTTTACCCTGAACAGCGATCAGGTGGATCATTATTCTATTTTTACATCCCTGGTGGAAAAATACGGACAGCCCAATTCCTTAAACCCCCGGCAGGCGGTCTGGGAAACCGAAACCACCCGGCTGGCCCTTGAGCGGCCCCTTACGGTAAAATACATTGATATGGCGGTGTTTAACGGGATAATTGACGAATCGGCCACAGTTGAATCTGCGGAGATCCGCCGGCGGCAGGAATTCATCGATGCCTTTTAAGAATTTAACCACAAGCTGCCCTAATGGGCAGCACCACACTAACAACACGGACAAAAAGGCAAGAAATCAAGGCAAAAGTCCGTGCTGTCCGTGTGGTCCGTGGTTAATATTTCTTCTTCTTGTCATGGCCGGTTTTGTCCATGGTGCACCGGGGACTGACGGGACCCTCAAGTTTGAAAAGCGGGATATCAGTATATCGCGGTCCGGCGCAGGGCCGGTGCTCATGGAAGTGGAGCTTGCCCGCACCGATCAGGAACATTCCCAGGGGCTCATGCACCGGAAAAATCTGGACGACGGCAAGGGGATGCTCTTTATCTTTGAGCGGGATCAGATCATGTCCTTCTGGATGAAAAACACCCTTATCCCCCTGTCAATCGCCTTTATCGCCTCCGACGGCAGGATCATCGAAATAAAGGACATGGAACCCCTCAATGAATCCCCCGTCCGTTCAAGCCGCTCGGTGCGCTACGCACTGGAGGTTCCCCAGGGCTGGTTCAGCCGGGCGGGGATCAATATTGGGGATATTCTACAGATTTGATAATATTGCTATGCTTCTAAAATGAGGCGCCTTCTCTGGATGGCTGCCTTCCAATAGGAGTACTTTTGTTTAAAGGTTTAACCCAACGGGTACAGCGCATTCTTTCTTCCGCCGCCCAGGAGGAAGCCCGCCGCTTCAATGCCGATCAGCTGCTTCCGGAACATGTCATTATTGCCATCCTTAAGGAAGGGGCGGGGATTGCCTGCAAGGCCTTGATGTTCCTCCGTATTGACTTGACAGAATTCAGGCAGTCTGTGGAAACCGGCTTTTCACGGGTGCCCGTTGTTCCCTATCATGGTGATGTGCCTCCCTCAAAACGTACCAAGTCCATGCTGGAAATGGCCACCGAGGAAGCCCGGAACATGGGCAGTGATTACCTGGGCACCGAACACCTCCTTTTCGCGGCCATGCGGGAACAGAATTCTACAGTTCAGGCCTATCTGAATCAGCGGGCGGTGGATGCGGACATGCTGCGGGTGGTGGTGCAGACCACCTTTAACCGGGGTACCCCGTCCCGTCCTGATTCGGGGTACCGCAGTTCCGGCGGAGGAAACCGGGCCGCCGGCCCGGTGCTTTCAGCCTCTGCGGATGTACCCGACGGGGTCTACCAGCCCTGGGTGTTACGCCGCGATCAGGAGTACAAGCCCCGGGTAAGGCCCGCATCCTATCCCGTGCTTACCCCCACCCTGAATGAATTTTCCCGTGACCTTACCGAGCTTGCCCGGGCCGGAAAACTGGACCCCGTGGTGGGCCGCGAAAAAGAGATTAACCGTGCGGTGCGTATATTGGCCCGGCGGACCAAGAACAACCCCGTCCTGGTGGGTGAGCCCGGGGTGGGTAAAACCGCCATCGTGGAAGGGCTTGCCCAGCTCTTTGCCGGGGAGGATGTCCCCTCCGCCCTTGCGGGACGCCGCATCCTTTCCCTGGATCTGGGTTCCGTGGTGGCGGGCACCAAATACCGGGGGGAATTTGAGGAACGGATCAAGAAGATCATGCGGGAAATTGCCCAGGCCGGAAACGTGATCCTCTTTATCGATGAAATTCACACGATCATCGGGGCAGGGGGCGCGGAGGGGTCCATTGACGCCTCCAATATGTTCAAGCCCGGCCTTTCACGGGGGGACATCCAGTGCATCGGGGCGACCACCCTCTCGGAATACCGCAAACATTTTGAAAAGGACGCCGCCCTGGAGCGGCGCTTCCAGTCCATCATCGTGGAAGAGCCCGGCCTTGAGGACACCCAGGAAATTTTGAAGGGCCTCCAGAAAAAATACGAAGATCATCACCGGGTACAGTACACCGCCGATGCGGTGGCCCAAGCGGCCAGGCTGGCCCAGCGTTACCTCACCGGCCGCTTTATGCCCGACAAGGCCATCGACATTCTGGATGAGGCCGGGGCCATGCGGAAGCTGGAACGGGCCGCCCAGCCCCCGGAAATTTCCGGCATCGAGGCGGAAATTTTGCTTCTTACCGAAGAAAAGGGCGCGCTGGTCACCGCCCAGGATTATGAGCGAGCCGCCGAGCTGCGGGATCGGGTGCAAAAATTACGGAACAAGCTAGAATCAATGAGGCTTGCCTGGGAACGGTCTTCCCGGACCGAGCGGGCTTTGGTGGACGAAGCCGATATCCGCCGGGTAGTGGCCGAGGTGACGGGGATTCCCCTGATGCACCTTGAGGAACAGGATTCCCGGCGGCTTCTCAACATTGAAGCGGAACTCCACCAGTCGGTGATCGGCCAGGATGACGCGGTAAGGCGCATCGCATCCGCGATCCGCCGCTCCCGTGCGGGGATATCGAGCCCCAAACGGCCCCAGGGCTCCTTTATTTTTTTGGGACCCACCGGGGTGGGTAAGACCCTCCTTGCCAAGCGGCTTTCCGAATACCTCTTCGGCAGCGAAGAAGCCCTGGTCCGCATCGACATGTCGGATTATATGGAGAAGCACAACGCTTCCCGGCTCGTGGGCGCCCCTCCCGGCTTTATCGGCTATGAGGAAGGGGGCATCCTCACCGAAAAGATCAGGCGGAACCCCTACCGGGTGGTCCTCTTCGACGAGATCGAAAAGGCCCACCGGGACGTATTCAACCTGCTCTTGCAGGTGATGGAGGAAGGGGAACTCAGGGACAATTTGGGCCATACGGTGAGTTTCCGCAACACGGTGATCATCATGACCAGCAACGCAGGGGTGCGGGAAATTTCCCGTGATAGCCGGCTGGGCTTCGGCGCGGGATCGGGGATCATGAGCATGGCGGAAATCGAGTCCCAGGCCCTTTCGGAACTCCGCCGTCTCTTTAACCCCGAATTTTTAAATCGGGTGGACGATGTGGTTGTCTTTCATCCCCTGGACATGAAACAGATCGAGGCAATCTTCGACTTGCAGGCAGCAGAATTGGCGGAGCGCATTGCGGAACAGGGTTACGGCCTCCGCATCCTCCCCGCCGCCCGGAAGCTCCTTATCGAAAAAGGCTGGGACCCCAAATTCGGCGGCCGCCCCCTGCGCCGCACCATCCAGAAAGAGCTGGAAGATCCCCTGTCAATGCTGATTCTGGAAGGAACCTGGAAAGCGGGCACCGTCTTTACCGCCGATGGGCGGAAGGGGAAGATAAACCTGACGGGGAAAATGCCTGCTGCGTCCGTAAGCCCATTTGCAGATGAACCCATATTGGAGGAAAAATATGATTAACTTACCCTTGGCCGGAACCGGCAAAACAATTGTTATTAATCCCTCAAAAATAATTGCCGTGGGACTTAATTACCGGGAGCATGTAAAGGAAAGTTTGAGTTTTGGGGACAAGGCCCACGAAATACCCACAGAGCCGGTGCTTTTTGCCAAGACCCCCAATGTACTCATCG
>BOBW01000003.1 GCA_026002595.1 Spirochaetia bacterium
GGCGTTGTATGTCATCAAGCACCACCCCGCCCAAGGAGAACGGCAAACTCCGTTCCCGGATGTTTTTCTCGTTCTTTGCAGGGTCCCATGTAACATCCATGTTTAACTATAACCTATTTTTCCCCAAGAGGTCAGGTCTGTATCGGTTATCCCCGCTTTTTTGGCCAACTTGGTAAACAAATATACGCATATTTCCTTTTTTTGCAAACAGGGGGTAATGGCATAGTCCTTCCGGATTGTTTCATAAGGGAAATATACCATAAAAAGGGCTTTTTTCCAGCCTTTGCCGCCTTTGGTAAGAATTTCCCCCTTTTTTTGTGAACTATTTGTGAACCGGGGGCCTCATACCCTCCCTAATTCATTATCTGGCAAAAAATTAGCAAAATTCATCAAATACCATACTTGAAAACTAATGAGCCGAATCCTCTGTTTCGTTCCGTAGTGTTCTTTTGACATTTCCTTACCAGATAAGACTCGCTATAATCAGGGGTATATTCAGAGCGATTTCTCGTGATAGAATTAAAAAAGTGAGGGAATACCGATAAACCGAGAAGTTTAGAGGATTGGAGGGCTTTATGACCATAGAACAAACCGTTGAAATACCGGCCAACCGCCATGTCAGTTTTGACCTACCCTTTACGTTTCCCGTTGGAAGGGCAAAGGTGGCACTTACGGTAACTTCAGAAGGTGAACTGGCGCAGCCAGTCAAATCCCTGCGTTCATTACGTGGTATTGACAAAGGCCGGGATACGATGGAAGCGTATTTTAAGCGCCACCATGCCGACAATGACCGTGACCCGTGTACAGGATAGGGCTTACTGCTCAAAATCCGGTAAGTATTGAAGAAGCCCGGATAGAACGGCTGGCAAGGCAATGAATGGCTATTTGACGCTATGGCCGTGGGGTGCGGGTGCGGCGGCAACCGCAGGGAAGCGCTTCACGGTAGAGGCCCCGGCAGTGTCGGCTGTTGATACAAGACAGGATTGGTCAAACTCTTTCATTTCTGCGGCGTTTATTATGCCATCTTTAAAGAAATCCACGGCCTCCTCGTGTATATGCTTGAATGCCGGGCTTTTGTACTTTTTCATTTTCCCTTTATCTCCTTTAGTCGCCCGTCTTTTAAACGGGCTTCTATCTGCTCTTCGGTAAGTCCAAGGCTTTTTTTTGCAAGCTTTTTGAACTCCCTTAGTTCATCATCCTCTATGTCATCCAGTTTTGACTTTGGATAAGCATAATCAAAGAATAACCTCTCCCCTTTCCTAAAAAATAGGATAAACCGATACCCGCCACGTTTACCTTCCCCCGGTCTGGCAAACCGAAGTTTAAAAACATGCCCGCCCAAGTCATCGGCGCTGCTTTCCCCCCGGTCTATTGCTTCGGCGGCGGCTTTCAAGTCGGCGTCCTTAATATTTGCTTTTTGGGCAAATTTGATAAACCACTTCGCCTTAAATATACGCATATTTCCCTTCTTTGCAAATAGGGCGTGATGGCATAGTCCTTCCGAACTGGTTCATAAGGGCAGTATACCATAAAAGGGGCTTTTTTCCAGCTATTTCCTCACCCTTTTTTGTGAACTATTTGTGAACCGGGGGCCTCATACCCCACCTAAATCATTATCCTGTATAAAATTAGCAAAATTCATCAAATACCATACTTGAAAACTAACGCCCCCTATGCAACACTTCAATATCCATGAACTATTCCAACCCGGCAAATCTTGCCGTAATAGCCTGTCCCGGCGGTGAGGTTTTTGCCGATGAGGTAATCTCCGCCCTTAAAAAGTGTTACCGCCGTAATTTTGAGAATGCCGCCGTTGAAATGGCCAGGCGTTACGGCATGGATACCCCCAGGGTGATTCAGCAGATCAACTTTATTAACGACGCCGTATCTCCCGCCCATCATTTACAGGGTGCGCCGGATAAATTCCGCATTCCCCATTTCAAGCTTCCTGCCCGGTTTACCATCTTTGCCAACGGCGAAGTAAAGACGGAAATTCTTGAATCCATCCGGGGCAAGGACATCTATATCATCCAGGATGTGGAAAACCGCTTCCCGGTAAATTTCAATGACGGGAATGTGAAGAAGGTCCTCACCGTAAACGATCACCTCATGACGGTGCTGGTCACGGCGGACGCGGCAAAGCAGGCCGGGGCGGAGCGGGTCACGGTGGTACTGCCGATTTACCCTTACGCACGGCAGCACAAGGCCAAGGGCCGGGAGGGGCTCACCGCGAGCCGGGTAGGGAAAATTCTGGAAAGCCTCGGGGTCAGCCGGATCATCACTCTGGACATCCATTCACGGGACATCGTCAATTCCTTTGACCGGATGCGGCTGGAAAACCTCCACGCCAGTTACCAGATCATCAGGACCCTGTCCAAAATGGATGGCGTCCTCTGCGACGACTTTGTGGTGGTTTCCCCGGACACCGGCGCGGTGGACCGGAACAAATTCTACGCCACCGCCCTCAAAAAGCCCCTGGCACTGCTCTACAAGGAGCGGGATTATTCCCGTGTCAGCAAGGACGCCCTGGAAAGCAACATCTCCGAAATCAAACTTTTGGGGAACGTGGAAGGCAAAACGGTCTTTATGGCCGACGACATGCTGGGCACCGGCGGCACCCTTTTAAAAGGGATGAAGCTCCTCAAGGAAAACGGCGCGGGTAAAATAATCTGTTCCATCAGCCTGCCCCTTTTTTCAGGGGACGCCATCTCCTATTTTGACGAGGCCTACAGGCAGGGACTTTTTTACCGCATCATCGGCACCAACGCCATTTATCAGGAAGAGGTCTTGAAGCGCGAATGGTATATCAGCGTGAATATCGCCCATCTTTTTGCCCAGACCATTTCCCGGCTCCACCAGCAGCTTTCCCTCAGCAGCCTGCTGGATAACCGCGGGATCATCGAACGGCTCCTTGCCGCCGACAAGTGCGATAACCGCAGCGCTGCCGGTGATACTGATTAAGATATAATTAAAACCACAAAGTACACGAAGGTCTTTATGCTTTTTCCTTTGTGTTCCTTTGAGTCCTTTGTGGTTAAATTCTTTTGGGGTTATTGTTATAGATGAAAGTTTTCCAGCTTCCGAAAAATCCTGCGGCCCTGCTCTTCGACATGGATTCTACCCTCTACACCCATGATGAATATGCCCGATCCCAGATCGATCTTCCCGTAAAAAAACTTGCCGCCCTGCGGGGTAAAAGTTTTACGGAGATGCAAAAATTGATAAAGGATTATCAGGATGATTGGGCCGCGGCCCACTCCGGTAAAGGGCATTTATGCCCCCGGATCAGTCTGGGCAACACCTTTAAGGCATTCGGCGTAAGCATTGAAGAAAGCATCCAATGGCGGGAGATGCTCTACGAGCCGGAGCGTTATCTCACCCGTGATTCAAAACTCCGGGAAACATTAATGCTGTTGGCCGTTTCTTATAAACTGGCGGTGGTGACCAACAACCCCGTCTCCGTTGCCCGGCGTACCCTTGCCTGTCTTGGTATTGATGATCTTATCCCCCTTATTGTCGGCCTTGATACCTGCAGGGTATCCAAACCCCACGAAGCCCCCTTCCGCAGGGCGGCTGAACTCTGCGGCGTTCCGGTAAGGGACTGCGTCTCCATCGGCGATCGTTATGAAATCGACATCAGCCTGCCCCTGGAAATGGGTATGGGGGGAATCCTGGTGGACGGGGTAGAGGATGTGTATTCGCTGCCGGCGGCGCTTGGGATGTAATGGGTAAGAGCGGCGTCCTTCGCAGTAGGTGATTGTATGCGAAGGGTACATACCCAAGATCCCGCTTGCGCGGGGGAGCCTCTGGGGCGATATAAAGGGTATGTACCCTGAGACAAATACCTTACCTCAACAACCATACCCCGTCCGCTCTGCGGCGGGGTTGGTTGATTATTATATGTGCCAATGGTAATTGCTCGTCTTACTCCCAGGGGTTCATCAAATTAAGCCCGCCAATGTCTTCAAAGTCTCTGGTGTTCCGGGTAACCAGGGTGAGGTGATGGGTCATGGCGCAGGCGGCGATAAAGGAATCTTTTAAGGGCAAGGTTCTTTTTGAATTTGCAAAAAGCCTTCCCCATTCCTGCATCACACCGGAATCCATGGAAATAATGCGGTGTTCGAATTGCGGTAAAACATGGGCGTTAAGCCAAAGGGAAAGTTCGGTCCGCTTTTTCCCTTCCGGTAATTTTTCTATGCCAACGATGATTTCCCCGATGGACATGGCGCTTATAAAGAGATTTGTCAGCAGTATATTGTCGGTAAAGGTTCTAACCTTGGGGCTGCAGTTTGTTTTCCGCAGTTCGGACAGAACATTGGTATCCAGCAAATACTTCACCAGTCAATCTCCCGCATTTTTTCATTGGGCAGATATTCCGGTAATTCAAGCTCCACATCCCGGAAGGGAGAATTGTGAAAAAACTCCCAGATCGTTTGCTGTTTCTCCCCCTTGAGTTCCCGGTAATCCTTCATGGAAAGGACCACCGCCGTTTCTTCCCCCCGGTTTGTGATGATCTGGGGTTTATCGGCCGTGGATCTGACAAGCTGGCTGAACATTGCCTTTGCCTCCTGTAACTGCCAGGTATCGCTTTCGTGTGCTGTGCTCATGTTTCCTTTCCTTATTTCAATGTTTCTTATACTGGTCTGACTAGTCAGACTATAATACGGTTTCCACGAAAATGCAAGCGCTGATGGAAAAAAATTTCCCTTACTGGTATAGTGGGATCATGTTTAACAGCATCCGGGGAATTGTTACCGAAAAATCCGGCGAGACCCTCTGTATCCTTACCGGAGGGGTCGAGTGGGAGATCAGCCTTCCCGCTACGGATCTTGCAAAAATGCCCGTCCTTGGGGAGGAAGGCCGGGTTTTTACCTGGCTTTACCACCGGGAAGACCTGATGAAACTCTACGGCTTTGCCGATGAAAAACGGCGGAACACCTTTCTGGAATTGCTTAAGGTTGAGGGGATCGGCCCCAAGGGGGCAATCAGAATCCTGGGGGGTATCGGGCAGGAGGACCTGGAACGGGCCCTGGAGGCCGAGGATCTGGGCCGGCTGGAAGCGGTGCCGGGGCTGGGGAAAAAAACCGCACAGAAGATGATCCTCGCCCTCAAGGGAAAATTGACCTGGGAAACAAAGGCCGGTCAGCAGGCGGCGTCCCCCTACGGCGAACTGGTTGAAGCCCTGGCGGGGATGGGCTATGACCGGCGGGCCGCGGCGGATGCCCTGGCAAAGGCGGAGGCGGCCCTTAAGCCGGGAACAAATCCCGCGGAGAAGGAAGCCCTTCTTTTCAAACAGGCCATTGTTGAACTGAGCAGTTCATAGGCGCTGCGGAATTATTGGATGAAAAAAAAAGAAATCAAAATACCAAATGAAGACACATTAAGCGGTCCCACAGGAATGCTGCACCCGGAAAAACCGCTGGCCGAGGATGATAGGGAGCTTTCCCTTCGGCCAAAAAACCTGAAGGAATTTATGGGCCAGGCGGCGATAAAGGAAAACCTGTCGGTGTTTATCACCGCCGCCCGGGAACGGGGCGAAAGTCTGGATCATCTTTTTTTAATCGGGCCGCCGGGACTGGGGAAGACCACTTTGGCCCAGGTGGTGGCCAATGAGCTGGGAGCGGAATTCAAGGTAACTTCCGCGCCGGCCCTGGACAAGCCCAAGGACCTTGCGGGGATACTTACCACGGTCACCGAAAAGACCGTTTTTTTCATCGACGAAATTCACCGGCTCAAGCCCGCCATTGAGGAGATGCTTTACATTGCCATGGAGGACTACGAGCTTGACTGGATCATAGGGCAGGGGCCATCGGCCCGTACCATCAGGATTCCCATACAGCCCTTTACCCTGGTGGGGGCCACCACCAAGGCGGGGAATGTTTCCAGTCCCTTGATAAGCCGCTTCGGCATCACCTGCCGTTTTTCTTTTTACGAGGCCGCCGACATGGAGGCCATTGTCCGCCGTTCCGCAGGGATACTTAACACAAAAATTGACAATGACGCGGCGGCCCTGCTGGCCCGTTCCGCCCGGGGCACCCCCCGTGTGGTGAACCGGCTGCTGCGGCGGATGCGGGACTTTGCCCAGATTAACGGAGAGCCTTCCATCACCCTGCCCGTGGTGGAAGACGGACTGCGGAGGCTGGAGATCGATTCCCTGGGGCTGGAAAAACACGACAGGGAAATTCTGCGGATCATCATCGAACGCTACAACGGCGGACCTGTGGGCGCGGAAACTCTGGCCATCAGCATCGGCGAATCGGTGGACACTCTGGAGGATTACTACGAGCCTTATCTGATTCAGGCCGGGCTCATTCAGCGCACCCCCCGGGGCCGGGTGGTTACCGCCATGGCCTATGAACACCTCAAGCTTGAGCCGCGAAACGCCAAGGCCAACGGTAATGTTGAGGGGCTGCTCTTTTAGGGCTTGCAGAAAAAATGCGAACCAAAGATTTTTCCTTTGAACTTCCCGAACATTTAATCGCCCAGCATCCCCCGGCTGTGCGGGGGCAGTCGAGGCTCATGGTGCTGGACCGGGCGGCGCGGAGCCGGGAACACCGCATGGTGGCGGATCTGCCTGAAATATTGAAATCAAATTTTCAGGCGCCGCAATCCATACTACCTGCGCCGCCCCTCCTGGTGTTCAACAATTCACGGGTCCGCAAGGCCCGGCTTTTGGGGACAGCGGCGGCCACCGGGGCGCAGGTTGAATTTCTTCTTGTCAATAAAGCGAAGGAAGGCGGCGCTGAACCGGGGACGATCTGGCGGGCCATGGTCAGGCGGGCCAAACGGCGCAGGCCCGGAAGCCGTTATATGTTTGCCGATGGTGTTGAAGGGGAAATCACCGGACTTGATGGCGAGTTCCGCATTGTGCGGTTTAACCGGCCCGTCAATGATGAATGGCTGGATAAAAACGGCCATATACCCCTGCCGCCTTATATCAAACGCAGTGATACTGCGGCGGACAGCGAACGCTATCAGACGGTTTATGCGGATATTACCGGATCTTCTGCGGCGCCCACTGCGGGGCTCCACTTTACCCGTGAACTTTTGGATCGGCTTGCTGCGGTGGGAATTGAAAGCGCATTTGTCACCCTCCATGTGGGGCTGGGAACCTTTCTCCCGGTGCGGGCGGAAAATATTGAGGATCACAAAATGCACGAAGAAGTTTACAGTATTGATGATGAAACCGCGTCCCGCATTGAAAACGCAAAAGCCGCGGGCCGGAAAATCATTGCCGTGGGAACCACCGGCGTTCGTACTTTGGAATCTGCCTGGAATGAAGCATCAGGAAAACTGCGGAGGGGTGAAGGGAGTACTTCGATCTTTATCTACCCCGGTTATTCTTTTAAAGCGGTTGACGCCCTCTTTACCAATTTTCATACCCCCGAATCAACGCTGCTGATGCTGGCAGCGGCTTTCGCCTCGTCAAGCGCAGGGGCGCTTGACGGCAGGGAATTCATTCTGGAAAGTTATGCCGAGGCGGTGCGGGAAGGCTACCGTTTTTTCAGCTACGGCGATGCAATGCTGATTTTATGAATAGAGTTGTTCGATAACCAACCGGGTTCTCGAACAAGTCCAATGCCTACGCGGTTACTTCTTCGGCTTTTTCTTGAATAAATTAAATTCATACCCCAGGGTAAATGACACCCCGCTCCGCCGGTATATGGATTCGAAGTTAGTTTCTGTCCTGTCTTCATCCGCCCCGGTTTCCTCATTTTTTGTCCGTACCACTTTGGCCCTCCTGGCCCTGGTATCTCCCAAATCGTACGAATACCGGGTATCCAGGAAGAGTGTCCCCGGGCCCAGACGCACCCCAAAAACAATTCCTCCCGTAAGCCCAAAGGGTATCGTATATCCCCATTCCTCTTCTGTTCCTTTGGATTCGATCTTGTAGACAGGGTTTCCCTTGTCATCCGTCACCGGTTGTTCATCGTCATCATACTCCGGTATTAAAGCATGCTTCTCTATTTCGGTCATCTTGCCCATGGGCATCGTAAAATAAGCCCCGGCGAAAGGAGCGATCAAAAACCGTTTGTACCGGAAAGTTCCCTTAATTACCAGGGGGATCGTCAATGAATAGGATAGGCTTTCATACTCAAGGGCGGTTAAATTGCTATTCGTATCAGTTCCCCAATTAGGCGCCCTGTCCATGGTGAATAACACTTCTGCCTGAATCCCCAGGAAGGGAAATATTTGTCCCATCACATGCAGTCCCGCGTCAAAGCTGACTGAACTGGTATAGGTCGATGTCATCGGATAATAAAGCCGGAGCGCAGGCCCCCGCGGAGTCCTATTTTCAGCCAATAATCCTGCTCCGTATTCCAGCCCGAACCGGGGGCCGTTACTATTTTAACTTCATCCTCGAGGCTCTTTGAAATAGGGGCGTTTGCCATAACCCGGTAGATCAGGATCAGGTTCCAGTCGTACATCTCGTCGAGGGTTTCATAGACCATACCGCTGGTGACAAGCAGCTCTCCGGTTGTGGTTCTATATAAAATCAGGGTAATGATATGTTCGTCATATTCCCGGTCGTAGGACAATTCAACTTCAATAAAAAAGTCCGAGTTGTTTTCTGAATCGGCCACTGCATAACCGCTGCCCTTGACTTCTTCCTGTAAATTGAAGTTAAAATACTCACGCTCTTCCGCTGTTCCGCCTGAGGCGGGGCTGATATAAACATACATATTCGAGTGGGCACTTTCAAATTGTTCCGGCGGAGTTTCTTCGGATTGTGCTGACAGAGCTGTGGCCAGGGCCGCCATCATCAAAAAACGCAGAGTTTTTTCATAAGTCACCTACCCGCAAGGGAGTATTGAATACATGGTTAGTTGTGTCCCCGCTGCTTTTATGTAAGACCATATACGCTTATCGGAGTTTTATGAAAAAGTTTTAATTTATAAATATGACTATCAAGATGTCTCCAAATTTCCTATCCCAACAAGATTTTTGTAGGTAACCGTTGAGGTAGAAGAACAGGCACATAAAAGCCGGTCAAAAAGCTGTGAGGCAAAAAACCTCCGGTTCATTCGGAAACAAAATTCGTCCAGGTACGCTTGAAAATGAGTGGCGCCCAGCCCATGATAGGTTCCGAGGATAAACGCCTTGGCATTAGAGACAACCGTGTGCAGCCATCTCAAGTGATCCGTATCTCCTTTGGCATCAAACTTTTGTGGTTCATGCATATAGGTTCCTTCAGAGAACGCTTTAAGATATGAGCGGTAGGCATCGCTGCTTATGGTGGAGCCTTCGGTGATGTTTTTTTCGGCAAAGATGACAAGACTCTTGCTGGTCAAGTCATCGCTGACCGCCATTTTGGTGTATTCGGGCTTCCCGGTGTCGCTTAATGAGACCGCCACTATGACATGAGTCTTTTCGGTTCCCCGGCCTCGTTTTCCACCGCTTTTCGGGCCTCCAAAGTAGGTATCGTCAACTTCCACAATACCCGCAAGTTGATACCGGGCATCCCGATCCGCCATAGCTTTGCGTATTTTATGCAGCATTCGGAAACGTAGTTTCCGCACCATGCCGTAGGATACGATACCCCTATTTCATCTGCCAGCCGTTGCGCCGCTATGCCTCGTTTATCATGACTGGCAAGAAATATGGCCCAAAACCATTTCCTCACCGGCGTATGACTTCCATGCATCACCGTCCCGGCCGTCACCGATGCTTGATAGCCGCATTCCTTGCAGGCGTACAGGTGTCGGTTCTGGTGGATATAATAGTCCGTATGCCCACAATGAGGACACTCAAAACCTTTTGCCCATCGTATATGAAATAGATGTTCCCGGCATGTATCATCATCTTTAAATCGTTCCTGGAATTGTAATAGTGTCAGTTGTTCTTGTTGTGCCACCGCTTTTCTCTCCTGCCTCGTATTGTATCATACTTGGTACTTAGGAGTCAACTTAATAGTCATATTTATAAATTGATTTTTTTACCGGGACGAAAAAAACTGTATTGCGCCATGTCTATCCGCAGCGTCTTCGACACCTTCACCCCTTCGGCCTTGAGGAGCGCAGCCTGCAAGTCCCCGCCTGATTCCACAGGAAGGGCGATGTGTCCGTCTGCACGGATGATCCGGTGCCAGGGGAGCTTTTGTGTTTTTGACATGGAGTGGAGTATCCGGGCAACCTGCCGCGCCCCGTTGGGGAGTCCCGCCGCCAGGGCAACGTCCCGGTAGGAAGCAGCCTTGCTCGGCGGGATTGAGCGGATAATATCGATAATGTGGCGGGTGGTTTCGGTCATTGCATTTTTAGTTCCCGGCGCTTCCCTATATAGGAAGAAGCCGCCACCGCCGCGATGATGATCCCCCCTCCTGCAAGTGCGGACACCGAAGGCTTTTCCCCGGTAACCGCCAGAACCCAGACGGGATTCAGCACCGGTTCAATCATGGCGGTGAGCATGGCCTGGACCGCGGTGACCCGTTTGATCCCGTAGGCAAAGAGGATCGACGCGCAGCCTATCTGCACAAGCCCCATAAAAATGATAGGCATAACCGTGGGAACGGTAAAGTGCGGCGTATAGATAATAATAAAGGGAATGCTGATGAGGGTGTTCAGCACATGGGCCAGGAGCATGGAATCCCGTGGGTTCCCCCTTTTCATCATCCGCAGAACCACCGAATGGGCGCCGAAGAAAACCCCGGAAAGTATGGCAACGCCGTCCCCCAAAAGGTGGCCCGTGCTCAAGCCGTCCCGGAAAAACAGGACCAGCCCCCCGGTTACCAGGACCAGGGCGGCCCAGTGTTCCCAATGGGGTTTTTCCTTAACCAGAAGCCAGCCCAAAAGGCTGGCCCAGATGGGGGCGCTGTATTGAAGCATAATGGCATTCGCCGAGGAGGTAAGCTTATTGGCGGTGACAAAACTGATCATGGTAAGGGTATAGACCGCAGCCCCGGCCCAGAGTGGGCCGAGCCGGTTTTTTTCGCTTCCCGCCTGCGGGGGGGATATGAGCCGGACCGCCAGCAGGAAAAGGGCGGCGACAAAACTCCGGGTACCCGCGATCACCAGGGGGTGCCAGTCAATCAGTTTGATGAATAAACCGCTGGTGCTCCAGAGGATTGCTGCGCCGAAAACCGCCGCCTGCCCCTTCCAGCGGGCCGCTGCACTTAAAGCCGGATCCCTTGCCGCATTATCTTTCATTGTAAAAAAATCTTACCCGAATTCCCATAAATGAGGAAGGACTAATCGCCGATAGATAACTATGATTAGAGGATGGTATACCGGGGCCAGCGGGATGCGGGCCCAGCAGTGGCGGCTTGATACGGTGGCGAATAACCTGGCCAACGTGGATTCCGATGGTTACAAGAAGGATGTGGCGGCGTTTAAGTCCTTCCCTGAACTGCTCCTGCGCCGCACCGATGACGACGGGGTTTACCGCCAGCCCTTCGGCTCCGCCGATGCGGCCCCCATCATGGGCAGGCTCGGCATGGGGGTGGAACTCAACGAACTCTACACCGATTTTGAGCAGGGGGCCATGAAGGAAACCCAGAGCGATTTCGACATCGCCCTGGACGGCAAGGGCTTCTTCACTGTGGCCACCCCCTGGGGCGAACGGTATACCCGGAACGGCTCCTTTCAGCTTGGCAAAGAGGGCTTTCTTGAAACAAAAGAAGGCTATCCCGTGCTGGGCGAAAACGGCCCCATCAAGGTAAAGGCCAATAATTTTCAGGTTGACAAGAACGGCCAAATCTGGATAAACGCCGCCTACGCCGATGATCCCAATTTGATGATCTCCCGTGAGAGCAATACCTGGGAACAAACCGCCCTTCTGGACACCCTCAAAATTGTGGAATTTGATCTTGATCGTTACCTTGAAAAACAGGGTTCCAGCCTTTGGCGGGAAAGCGATACTTCGGGTCCCGCGGAAGTAATAGAAGAAGGCCGCCGCCCCCGGGTGGTGCAGGGCTTCACCGAGGCATCCAATGTGGACCCCGTGGTGGAGATGGTGCGGATGATCGAAATAAACCGCGCCTACGAGGCAAACCAGAAGATCATCCAGAGCGGGGACACCATGCTGGGCACCCTGATCAATCAAGTTGCCCGGATGAACGGTTAAGGCAAATAGGAGATAAAAGATGGTTAGAAGTTTATGGACCGGCGCTTCCGGGATGATAGGCCAGCAGGCCAATATTGATACGATCTCAAACAACCTTGCCAACGTGAACACCACGGGCTACAAGATGCAGCGGGCCGATTTTGAGGACCTCCTCTACCAGACCGTAAAGACTGCGGGCACACCGGCCACCGAGGACACGGTGGTCCCCGTGGGTATCCAGATGGGCCATGGCGTCAAGCTTGCGGACACCCAGCGGATATTCAGCCAGGGCGCGCCCCAGTCCACGGATGTGCCCACCGATGCGGCAATCGTGGGGGAAGGCTTTTTCCGCATCCAGATGTACGACGGCAGTTACGCCTATACCCGGAACGGCTCCTTCAAGGTTGATTCAGACGGCCGCATGGTAAGTTCCCAGGGTTATTGGCTGCTCCCGGAGATCACCATGCCCGAGGGCTTTTTGCCCGAGACCATCACCATAGCAAAGGACGGCAGGGTAAGCGTCAAGGTTCCCACTATCAATGCAAATGATCCCGTTGACGTGGGCCAGATCGATTTGTACCGTTTTCCCAACCCCGTGGGCCTTACCGCGGTGGGGGAAAATCTTTTCAAGGTAAGCGGCGCCTCCGGTGAAGCCATCGCAGGCCGTCCCGGTTACGAGGGCATGGGCCAGCTTGAACACAAGTTTTTGGAAATGTCCAACGTATCCGTGGTAAAAGCCATGGTGGATCTTATCGTGGCCCAGCGCGCCTACGAGTTCAATTCCAAGACCATACAGACCAGCGACAACATGCTGGGCACCGCGACAGCCTTAAAGAGATAGTGAGGAATTAATATGGATGTAGGAAGCCTTGGCGCACAGTACCTTGATCAGAACAGATTCTCTCTGGAATCTTTAAGTATTGTACGCAGCTCTGCGGGGAATAGTTCTGTTACCGGCGGCAGTTTTGCTGATATTTTGACAAAGGCGCAGAATGACGAAAGCGAAACTTTCCCTTCATCCATTGGCAATTCCCATAAAGCAAAAATTGACAAAACCGGCAAGCTCTACGAACAGTGCGAGGCCCTGGAAACATTTTTGGTAAAAAATCTGATCACCGGGATGCGGAACACGGTACAGAAGTCAGGGCTTCTTGACCAAGGTTTTGCGGGCGAGATGTACGAAGACATGCTCTACGACGAATACACCAAGGACTTTACCAAAAACGCAAACTTCGGCCTTGCGGACATAGCCTACCTTGAATTAACCGGCCAGCGGGGCAAGCTCATCGCGGATCATCCGTAGAAAAAACGTTGGAATAATCCCCATATATCAAAAAAAATCTATTGACAAATGTTAAAATAGAGTGTATACTCTAAAATATACACTTAAATGGGGGGAATTTCATGGAAATTACTACAAAACAGCTAAGAATTCAGCCTGGCAGGGTCATTGCTCAAGTAAATAATGGGCAGGAAATAACGATAACCTATAGGGGAAAAGCTTGTGCAAAAATTATTCCCCTTAAAGGTAAAATCGAAAATAGACGGGACAATAATTTGGAAGAAACAGATAATGAATTATTTGGGATGTGGAAGGACAGAGAAGATATGGAAGATGTAGAACAATATGTCAGGAATATGAGAAAAGGGAGGAAATTATGTTAATAGACTCTGATGTATTAATATGGTATATACGGGGCAATAAAAATGCCCGAACAGCAGTAAATAACAATATACCTTTTAAAATTTCTGTAATAAATTACATGGAAGTGATACAGGGTATGAAAGATAAAAAAGAATTGAAATCATTTCAAAAATATTTAAAGAAATGGTCTGTGGAAATAATTCAAATAAATGAAACTATATCGACAAGGGCAATGTTTTTAGTGGAAGATTATTTTTTAAGCCATTCATTGGAATTAGGTGATGCAATAATAGCATCAACAGCATTAGAAAATCAAGAAATACTATTAACCGGAAATGATAAACATTATAAATTTATTCCCAATATACAGATACAAAAATTCAAGCCATAAGAGTTGTTCAAAAACTTCAGTTTCTGAGCAACTCTATTGACTAAAAAATATACATGATGTAAAATACATTTATGAAGAAATTTATCACGAAGAAACGCATTATAATGTTGTCCGTAATAGTACTTTTTACGATTGTGGGTATAACTATTTCTTTTGCTAAATCAAAAATTAATGAAAATAAAAAAATAATGGCCCAGCTTGAATTGGATCTGTTAATGTTTCAAATTGAAAATAAAATAATAAATATAGATACATTAGGCGATCAGGAGTATATAAACCTTGGTCATAGATTCGCCGCATTAATAAATAAAACAGGTAAGGTAAAATCTCAAAGAGAACATTATTTCAGAATATATTTTTCAAGGGCGCCTAAAACTTTGGATGAAATGGTACAAATTATATTGGGCAAAGAAAATAATTTATTTGAATGGAAATTACTTCCCTGGCAAAGTATGGCATTTCATATGTATGGGACAGACGGAGAATATAATTTAAAGTTTATGTCGGCAGACGGGCATTTTGAGGCGGTTTATAATAAAGACGGAATATTATTAACCCAGGAAAATGATCCCAAAAACATGGGAACATTTAATTATGCCCATCAACTGGCGGATCAGGTTACCCACTATAACCTGGATATATGGCCGTATTTTATGTGGAATAATACGGAGGAAACAATGGAATTTTTTAAGGACGGTAATGAAATGCGCAGTACATTACCCATTGATAAAAATGAAGATGCAATGAAAAGATACGAAGAATATAAAAGATTGCTAATAGAATAGAGGATTTACGAATGATCAGGGGGCGATTTAGATGGAGATTACCAAAAGACATCTTTTATACTGGCGCTTAAAAAACCAGTTTTTGGTTTCCAAAGGGAAACGGTTGGAAGTCGTCTCAAAACTTTTAGGCCTGCAGGCTCAATTCGCCAATAACCCCAAGTATGCGCTGCGGATCCGGGCCTCTGATTTTGACGAGGAAACCTGGAGTGACGGACTGGTTAAAACGTGGATATTCCGTCATACCCTGCATGTGATCCGTTCGGATGAGCTGGGGCTTTACCATTCCGCCTATGAAGGTGTGCCTGGGGGCTGGGCGGACGATTGGGGCATGAAAGCAGGCCGCATTGAGTCCGTGGCTGCTTTTTTAATGGAGCGTATCCGGGCCGGCCTTTGCGGACGGGCCGAGCTGAAAGAACAATGCCGGGAATTCGGCCTTTCCGAACAGGAGATGGCTTATGCCTTTAACGGCTGGGGCGGAATATTTTCCCAGATGTTCAGACGGGGGCTTATTGCCTATCATCCCGGGGTGGAGAAAAAATTCATCTTCTGCAAAAATGTGAAATTTATTGACCGGGACGCCGCCCGCCTAGAACTGATCCGCCGCTATTTCAGGAACATCGGGCCTGCAAAGAAGGAGGACTGTTTTATATTCATGGGATATTACCTGAACCCCCGCAAGGCGGCCCAGGAATTGATGCGGGCGGCGGGACTGGAGGCTGTAACCTGCGAAGGCGAGGAATATTTTTACATTGGCAGCATTCCTGAGGAAGATGAAATTCCCAAATGTTTATTCCTGGCCGGTTTTGATCGGATGATAATGGGGTATAAAAATACCAATAGGACTTATTTGATCGATAAAAAAAATATGAGCGAAATTGTCACACCCCAGGGTATCGCGTTCCCCACTGTCCTGCTTGACGGGCGGGTCTGCGCCAAATGGAAAATGGGGAACCCTGTTCTCGTAACATCCCTGGAAAATATTTCAGGAAAAAACCGGCGGCTGATTCAAAATACAGGTGAAGAATATTTTAAATGTGATGTGATATTTAAATAAGTATAAATAAGCGCAAGATCAATAAGGGAGGACATTTATGGCGGAAGCGTATACCAGGGCATGGCTTAATTACGGGCCTGCGGGCAGATCGGAGAACACCGAATATTTCAGAACCATCCTCTGCGGCAATCAGGAAAATCCGGTTCTTAAAAACGCGATCGAGGAGATCAAGACCGGCGCCGGGGGCATGTACTCGCTGTCGCCCCAATGGGCGGCGGCCAAACCGGAAAAGGGCGGCTATATCGAACTGGCCGTCAACGCGGACCTTGATACCGCCGAAGAGGGTTACACCATCAAGACCGATGATCGCCGTGTGCTGATAAGCGGCAAGCGGGAAATCGGGGTCCTCTACGGCGCCTTCCATGTCCTTCGTCTGGCGGCAACGAAAAAAAGTCTTGCCGGCCTTGATATTAAAAAGCAGCCCTCATTCCGCTGGCGGCTTTTGAACCACTGGGACACATTCGCCCCTCCGGCTATCCGGGATAACTCGGACAGCAGCGCCCTGGCGGGTTCCCTCTTCTTTGAGAACCACGGGATCATCTGCAATGATCGCACCCGTGATTACTGCCGCATGCTCGCCTCCGTAGGGATCAACGGACTGGCGATGCATAATGTCAACGTTTATAACGACGCCCTGGACATGCTGCTTCCCCGCTTTTACGCGGAGATGAGGGCCCTGTCAACCCTGTTCGAGAGTTACGGTATCGGTATGCTTATCAGCCTGAATTTTGCCTCCCCGGTGCTTATCGGTGGGCTTGAGACCGCCGATCCCCGGAACGAGCGGGTCCAGGCCTGGTGGAAGGAAACCATGGACAGGCTCTACGCCAATGTTCCCAACATCGCAGGCTTTGTGGTCAAGGCCGATTCCGAAGGGGTCCAGGGTCCATTCGACTACGGCCGCACCCAGGCAGACGGCGCAAATCTCATTGCCAGGGCAATAAAGCCCCACGGGGGCCTCGTGTTCTGGCGCTGCTTTGTCTACAACAGCACCCAGGACTGGCGCGACACCGAAACCGACCGGGCAAAGTCGGGCTTTGATAACTTCCATCCCCTGGACGGCAAGTTTGATGACAACGTGATCCTCCAGATCAAGAACGGCCCCCAGGACTTTCAGATCCGCGAGCCCGTGCATCCCCTTTTCGGGACCATGGAGCATACCCACGAAATGCTCGAATTTCAGCTTTTGCAGGAATATACCGGCGGCGCCACCCATGTTTGCTGGCTCATCCCCGAGTTCAAGGAAGTCCTTGATTTCAATACCTACGCACTGGGCAAAGACAATACCGTCGCCGATGTGGTGGGGGGCAAAACCTTTAAGGATTATGAAAAATCCGGCGTTGTCGCCGTTGCAAACGCGAACAGTTCTTCCACCTGGTGCGGCCACGATATTCACTGCGCCAATCTTTACGGTTACGGACGGCTGCTCTTCGACGCCTCTTTAACGGCGGAAGAAATCGCCCGGGACTGGATCGTCCAAACCTTAAGCGATCATCCCCAGGTGGTCAAAAATCTGCTCCACATCCTTTTGACCAGCCGCACCACCTACGAAAAATACAACGCCCCCCTGGGCCTGGGCTGGCTCTGTAACAATGTCGTGCATTACGGGCCCGGTCCGGATGTCTACGAGTACGATCGCTGGGGTACCTACCACCGCGCCAACTGGGAAGCCATAGGCATAGATCGCACGAGCCGTGGTACCGCTTACACCCTGGAGTACAATGAACCGAACCGTTCAACCTTCGACAATATTGATACCTGCCCCCAGGAACTCCTGCTATTTTTCTACCGCCTGCGCTACGACTATGTGCTCAAAAGCGGGAAAAATGTACTGCAGCACATCTACGACACTCATTTTGAAGGAGTTGAGGACGTGGAAGTTTTCCTTAAGGAATGGGACGCCCTGGAGGGCCTCGTTCCTGAGGATTTCTTTAAACGGGTGCAGCAGAAGTTTAAAAACCAGCTTGCCCATTCCAAAGAATGGCGCGACATCATCAACACCTACTTCTACCGGAGGACAGGCATTAAAGACGCCGGGGGCCGAAAGATTTACGACTAAGGTTTTTAGAAATATTTTTCCAAATTTCGATCCAAAACCGCAAGTTAGTGCCCTATATAGGTGTGCGCTTTAGATACCCATCGCGTAAACAAAGATGTTGTACAGCCCATGCGCCAGGGCAATGCCGTGGATGGATCTGAAGCGGACAAAGATCAGGGACAGCATGGTTCCCGCGAGGAATGCGTTCAGTACCCCCCAGGGGCCTTCGTAGATGTGGCAGGCAGAGAAGAGCAGCACCCCCGCGAGGACGGCCATAACAGGGGAGTGACATGCGGCTTCCAGTTTCCCCAGAAGGTAATAGCGGAAATAGCTTTCTTCAAGGTAACCGGTGCTGAGGCAGGAGAGGGCCATCACTATCCAGCCCAAAATGGCAGAAGGGGCTTCGATGTTTATGCCTGCGGGAATGCCAAAACGGGAGGAAACCAGGGCGATGCTGAACCCGATGAGCAGCAGGGCCGGAAGGGCAAAAAGGGCCGAATAGAGGTCCTGCAAGTGGAAGCGGGGCAGTTGCTTTTTTTCGGGGGAGAACCTGCTTGCGGGCTGTAAAAGGAGATACCATATCAGGGTCAGGGATGGTATGTTAAAAAGAAAAATACGGCGCAGTTCGCCGGCTGCGGAAAAAGCCGCAAGCTCCGGGGGCGGACCTGCTTTCATGGCGCCGGGCAAAAAGAGGATAACATAGAGGACGAGGGGTTCAATTAAACGGCCCATGGCGCTCCTTTTGACACTGCAAGAATGCTGGTATATGCTAGTATAAGTGCTTTCTGAGGAAATGGGAAATGATTTTTTTGACCTTATTAACCATTGCGTTTGCTGCCGGATTGGTCATATTCCTCCTTTTCCGCTCCAAAAAGGAGCAACAGGGCTCCCGGATTGAGTTTTTTGCCAGGGCTAAGGATTCAGGTTTTTCTTCCAGGGAAATCGGGCTTTTACAGCAGCTTGCCCTTAAATGTAAGCTCCCTGATCCCAATGCCCTTTTCAGGTCCGCCCATCAGCTTGACATCTGTATCCGTTCCCTGTTGCAGGAGATGCAAGATTCCCCTCCGGGATACCAGCATGTTCTTTCAAAACTCTATGATTTCAGGCAGAGGCTTGAAATTGAAAATTCCCGGAATCAGGGGGGAATTAAAAGTTCCCAGGGGATAGGCGAAGCACAGGCCCTGCGGATTTTGGTAAAAGGCATGGGGGTATTCAAATCCGGGGTAATCAAAAACACGGGGGGATCCTTAATCATCAGCCGGCCCGCAGGTATTAAGGCAGAGCCAGGATTTTCCTGGAAGGGTCTTAAAATCGTGGTTTATTTCTGGCGGGAAAATGACGCCGCCTATGTGTTCGATTCCGAAGTAGAGGATGAATCCGTGTTTATGGGAATTTCATCCCTCAAAATAAGCCATTCGGATTCCCTTTTCAGGACACAGAAACGCAAATCCCTGCGGGTCAAGACCCACAGGGCAGCCTATTTGTACCTCATGGGTGCGGGTGAGAAGCCGGGCCGGATTGAGCAGGCGCCGGGTCTGAAATGTCTGCTGGAGGATATTTCCGATTCAGGCTGCGCCGTCATTGTGGGCGGCAGGGCCGCGGCGGGGCTGCATATTAAAGTTCAGTTTGTCCTGGATAATACCTTGGTCTGTATGGGCGGCAGGGTCCGGGCCGTGGATTTTGCGGAAGACGGAAGCCGTTCTGTTCTCCATGTGCAAGCGGATACCCTGCCTGTCGGAACCCGTAACAGGATCTTTGGGGAAGTGTTCGGCATGCTTTCAGAAGGCGTCCATGATGATTTTGATGAGGGGAAAAAAGTAATATGAATCAAAAAAATACATGGTTGATTGCGGCCTTTCTTTTTATCGCGGTGCTGGGACAGGGACTGGCCGCACAGGAGTCCATTCTGAATTCATACCAGCGGAATTTTACCCGGGCGGAGCTTTCCGCCAAGGCCGGTATTTTGCAGGATGCCGCCGCCGACCACCGCGCTTCTGAGTTTATCGGAGAGCTTTACGAGTTTGCCATGAATTTTATCCTGCGGAATGCAAGACAGTTTCAGCGGGATTCGGATATCACAACTCTTTTGACCATTTCGGTCAGGGGCGCTGCGGACGCCGGGTATACGGCCAGTGTGAATACCCTCCGGCAGATGTTTAACGTCTATCGGGATACCCAATCCAGGACCGCTGTTTTGGGCGCCCTGGGTGTTTTGGGCAAGGGAAATGCCCAGGTCATAAATGAATTAAAACAGTTTCTGGCAGATCAGAATAATCTGTTCCTGTCCGATTTGGAGATCAATCAGGACACCTTCCTGGCTTGTATTTCCGCCCTGGGCAGCCTGGGAGACAATTCCTCCTTTCCGCTACTGTTTCCTGTTTTGTTCGCAGGCTACCCGGATGATATCATCGCGGCTGTGGAAAAAGCCCTTGGTAACTTATACGGGGATTCTTATCAGTTCATTATTGATGTTGTACAGCGGAATCCGGTTCGGGAAAAATTGGCGGCCTTCCGGATAGGGCGCCGGACTGATAACTTCTCCCGATTCAGCCCTGTTCAACGGGGGACTTTGGCGGAAACTGCCCTGGATATAGGCCTCTCTCTAAAGCCGAATACCGACGCAGATGAGGCAGCCGCTTCCGCCCTCATGGCAGGGGCGGCTGCTGTTTTGGGGGAACTCAAGTGGAGCCGGGCCGCGTCCCTGCTTGTCAAGTATTTTTACCGGGCTCAAGCCGAATATCAGAACGGACGCATTTCCGGTGAACAGTTTCTGGGGGCTGTTACCATCCTGGGGGCCATGGGCAGCGCCGAGGCGGCCCAGGCCCTTGCCCTTCAGCTTGGGTACTTCAATTCCCGGATGGAACGGCGCGGCGATTTTGATGAAACCCTTACCCTTGGGGTGGTGAATACCCTTGGCGAAATAGGGGCCAAGATCGCATTTGATTATCTCCTTTACATCAATTATCTGCCCTATCCTGAAAGTATTCAGGTTGCGGCCAGGGATGCGCTGGGGCGGCTCAAATGGTAGACAAGCTGAAAATCAGTTCCCTTTCATCCCTGGTCCTGGGCGCCACGATGGGGTATTACGGGAATTTCCGGGCCGGGGCAATTTTCCTGGGTATACTTGCCGCCTCTGTGTTTATCTCTTTTTTTCGGGTACTGGCCGGGGGCGGCGGTATTTTGATCGTCCCCCAAAGGGTCCGTTTTTTTCGCGTTTGGGGCCTTCATGTCATCAGTCTTTGTGCGGGGCTCGTACTTGGCATCAGTGTCAGCGGAAGTATTCCCCGTACCCTCAGCCTGGGACTCCCAGGGGAAAAGATTATTGCCCTGCAGGGAACCCTTTTGAATGATCCCCGAAGTCTGAGCAGCGGTTCCGGCATGGCCTATCTTGAGCTTGAGAGAAGCGCCGGTGCAAGGGGAGTGCGGACATCCGCAAAGGGGAAGATCCTGGTGTTTTTCCCGGAGCGGAGTATCCCCGCGTTAAAAGAATTCGGCAGGGGCAGCGGGGTCTATGTGGAAGGGAGCCTTGGCAATCAGGGTGATCCCCTTTTCCGCGCTTCCGCCGTGCATATTTACCGGCCTGCCTCCGCTCTGGAGCAGTTCCGCACGGGCCTGCGCCTGGAGCTTACCAGGCGTTTTGTCAAAAACCGCTGGGGCGGGATGGCCCTGGCCCTGCTCCTGGGTATCCGGGATAACCTGGATACGGACCTTGCCCGCGGCTACCGGGAGGCGGGGGCCTCCCATGTGCTTTCCCTTTCCGGGATGCACCTTGCGGTGATTTCCGCGCTTATCGCGTTTGTCCTCAAGCGTCCCCTGGGATTAAAAGCCTCAAGCCTTGCGGGGGCCGTTTTTATCATCCTCTATGTGTTTCTGGTGGGTTCCCAGCCTTCTCTGGATCGTTCGCTTATCATGTACCTTTTGGGAGTTCTGGCTGTTTTTGGGGCCCTGCCCCGTGACCCGGCCTCCCTTTTGAGTCTGGCCTTTCTTGTTCAGATTGTATGGCGGAACGATTCGGGTATGGCTCTTTCCTTCATCCTTTCATATCTTGCCCTCTGGGGCATCCTCTGCATTGGGGAAAATATCCATGAATTATGGCGGGGTAAGGTCCCGGAGTTGGTCCTGTCGCCCCTTACGGCTTCCCTGGGGGCCTTTATCGCCACCGCAGCGGTTTCGGTGTACTGCTTTGGGGAACTGCGGCCCATCGGCATTGCGGCGGGACTTTTCATCGTACCCCTGACCACGGTTTTTATGATTGGGGCCCTGCTCTGGCTGGCCTTAAGTTTTTTCATCCCGGTTTTGACGGCCCCCCTTGGTATGGGGCTTTCTTTTCTGTACCGTGTCCTTGACGCTCTGGTAAGTTTTTCCGCCAAAGCGCCCGGTCTTGTCCGGCCGAATTTTCCCCTTGTACTGGCGCTCTCCCTGGGGCTTTCGGCGCTGCTTTTATATCTGGGGGCAAGGCAGCGGACTCTGCGCAGCCGCCTTGTCCCTTTACCGTGATGTAACCGATGGAAATTAATTACGATTCCGCCGCAGCCTTACGGGCGCTGCTTGAAGAACAGGGTCTGGGGATGCGGAAGAAATTCGGTCAGAATTTTCTGATTAACCCTAATATCCGCAAAAAGCTGGCCGACGCCCTGGAAATAGGGGAGGGGGACGAGGTCTGGGAAGTCGGTCCCGGCCTGGGGGCCATGACACGGGAACTTTTGGATCAAGGCGCTCATGTACGGGCCTTTGAGATTGATCCCGGTTTTATCGGCCTCTTGCACAAGATTTTTGCGGGGGAGAAAGGATTCACCCTGGTGGAAGGGGATGTGCTCAAGACCTGGCCGCAGGAAGCCCCGGCCCCCTATTTGCTGGGGAACCTTCCCTACAATATTGGGGCTGTTCTTCTGGCCAATTTTATTGAAGAAGGCAGGTTTTTCAGGCGGATGATCGTGACGGTTCAAAAAGAGGTCGCCCGCCGCATGGCGGCAAAGCCCGGCGGCGATGACTATTCTTCATTTTCCGTGCTTATAGGTTCCGCCTATAAGGTAAGCCCCCTCATGGTGATTGGGGGATCTTCCTTTTATCCTGCCCCGCGGGTGGATTCTCAGGGAATCAGGCTGGATCTCCGCATTGATATCGATCCCGCTGCCCGGCCCTTGCTTTTTTATCCCCTGGTCAGGCAGCTTTTTTCTTCCCGCCGGAAAACCATCAAAAACAACCTGCAAAGTTTTGTCAGTTCCCGTATAATGATGGCGGAGGCTGGGCCATTGGATATCGTATTGCCGGTTCTGGAACAATGCGGCATAAAACCGGAAGAGCGGGCGGAAAATTTGACCATAGAAAAATTCGCGGAGCTTGCGGAAAGGCTGGGAAAATATGACGGCCTTCGCTGAGAAACTCAAAGTCATTGAAGAACGGATAGCCCAGGCCTGTATCCGTTCCGGCAGGAACCGCGTTGATATCGCCCTTATGGGGGTTTCAAAATTCCATGCCCTGAATCAGATAGAAGAAGCCTGGGATGGCGGGATACGGCTCTTTGGGGAAAGCCGGGTGCAGGAGGCGGAGGAAAAAATTGTTGGTTTTAAACCGGCCCATTCAGGCACGGAATTGCACATGATAGGCTCCCTGCAGCGGAACAAGGTGAAAACCGCAGTCTCCCTTTTTGACTGCATCCAGTCGGTGGACCGGGAATCGATAATAGGGGAACTGGGGAAATATGCCGTTGAAAGAAAGACCCCCCTCAAGGTGCTGCTGGAACTTCACACCGGGGAGGAATCCAAGGCGGGTTTTCCTGACGAAGAAAGCCTCCTCCGGGCGGCGGAGCAGGCGCTTGCCTTTCCCGGCTTGGTCCTGGCGGGGCTCATGACCATGGCCCCTTACACAAGCGATACGGCTCTGATACGCCGATCTTTCCGGACCCTGGTACAGGCGCAGAAAAAATTGAGCCAAGAATTTCCCGGCTCTGACTGGTCCTGCCTTTCCATGGGCATGACCAATGATTTTGAGATCGCCATTGAGGAGGGCGCCACCCTGTTACGGATAGGAACCGCCCTGTTTGGGGAGCGGCAAAGGTGAAACGTTTTTTGCAATGCGCCGCCCTGCTTGCACTTGTCGCGACGGTCTGGAGCGCCGGAGCCTTTGCTCAAACTACAGATACCCGGGGCGCGATTACTCCGAAGGAATTTCCCCAATGGACAAAGGATCTCCGCCGGGCGGAGATCATCGCATTCGGGACCTTCCCCTTTACCATGTTTGCCGCCACCTTTGCCATGGAAACCTGGCGGTATTTTGATCATGACCAAAATATCCAGTATGCCCCCTGGCCCTTTAAAACCGCCGGGGCCATTAACATGAGTACCGATGAACATCTGCAAACCATGGGCATAGCCGCCGCCGTTTCCGTAACCATGGCTTTGACCGATTTTGTGATCACCCAGGTCAAGCGGTATAAACAAAAGGAAAAGGCCCGTAATCTGCCCGCCGGAACCCCCATTATTATCAAGCGCGATATGGTCCGCCCCCCTCTTGAAGAACCAACGGAGAGCCCGCCTCTGGAAAGCAAGTCATCCCCGGCGGAGCCCTGATGCCCTCCTGGTCAGGCAGGGTTAGCGAAATACCAGGGGAGTCCGCCCCGGAATTTGCCGTTTCCCCTACGGTTCCCCGGTCTTTCCGGCTTGACCGGTATATCTCGGAACAGCTCGGCCTCCTCTCCCGTTCACAGATTAAGACCCGGTCCATGGAGGCCTGTCTTAACGGAAAGGCGGTCAAACTTTCCCGTATCGTAAAACCCGGCGACAGCCTGGAGCTTTCCTGGGCCGATCCTGAAAGCACGGATCTGCTGCCCGAGGACATCCCCCTTGGGGTGATCTACGAGGACAGCCGGGTGATAGTGGTGGATAAGGCCCAGGGCATGGTGATCCATCCCGGAGCGGGCAACCATGGCGGCACCCTGGCCAACGCACTGTTATTCAGGCGGCTCCAAAGGCAGGCTGGAAACCAGGGCGGCGGAATTCGGCCCGGCATTGTTCACCGGCTGGACAAGGATACATCCGGGGTGATGATCGCCGCCTGGGATGACGAGGCCCTTGCCTTTCTTGCGGACCAGTTTAAGCGCCGTTGCGTTCGGAAAACCTATGCGGCCATTGTGCAGGGCGTCCCCAAAGAAACATCCGGCCGGATCGAGACCATGATCAGCCGGGACAGCCGGGACCGGAAGCGCTTTGCCGTGTCCCCCAATAAGGGAAAGAGCGCCCTCACCCTGTACCGGGTTATCCGTTCCTGGAAAGGATATTCCCTGATGCTGCTCCGGCCCCGCACCGGCCGCACCCATCAGCTGCGGGTCCACATGCGTTACATCGGACATCCCATTCTCGGCGACCCCATCTACGGTTTTGTTGATCCCCTTTTCCCTGATGCCGCCCTGATGCTCCACGCCAGGAGCCTTTCCATCACCCTGCCGGGATCGGAAAGTCCCGTGACCTTCAAGGCCCCCCTGCCGGATCGTTTTCATCTTATAATCGAAAAGCTGAATAAAATCTGATGTACTGTCATCAAGCCCACCGGACTGAACCCTATGTACTTTCTGAAACAAAACATTACGCGGTGGTCTATAAGCCGCCCCTTATCCACTCGGTCCCCTTAAAAAAAGACGAAAGGGGCCCGGCGGATGTTCCCACCCTTCTGGACTGGTATGAGCGCATTGAGGGCCGGGCGCTTAAGATTTCAGGCAGAAAGGATTGGGAAGGGGGCCTGCTCCACCGGCTCGATTATGAAACCGAAGGGCTCGTCCTTATCGCCAAAACACAGCAGGCCATGGATGCCCTCCTTGTCCAGCAGGAACAGGGGCTTTTCATAAAGGAATACCGCGCCCTTTCCGCCGGTTTTGGCGTTTCCTGCCTCAACGCCGCCGACAACCCCCTGCCGGGTTTTCCGCCCTTTTTGCAGAAAACGGTGCCTGACACCATCCAGAGTTATTTCCGGCCCTGGGGGCCGGGAAGAAAGGCGGTACGCCCGGTTATCATAAAAAAGGCCCACGAAACCGCATCGGACCAGGGCAAACCCTATGTGACGGAAGTGCTGAAAACAGAAATTTTGGAGGAAGGGACGCCTTTGAAGGATATCCTGTGTTTCACTTTGCGGATAAAACGGGGTTTCCGCCACCAGATCCGCTGCCATCTTGCCTGGATGGGGAAACCCATCCTCAACGATGCGCTTTACGGCGGAGCAGCGCCGGAAAATTCCAACAGCCGGGGGGGTATCGCGCTCCGGGCAACGGCTTTCAGTTTTTACGATCCCGAGGGCGGGGAGAAGCGGGAATACCGCTTACCTGCGGACTAAAGACTCGGCAAGCATCCGCTTGCCTGCGGGATAGGAGGTAACAAAGGTACCGTATTGTATTTCCGGCCGCCGTCCCTGTTTAACCAATACCGGTTTCGGTGCTTCTTCCCGGGTGATGGTTATCATTTTGTTCTTATCAATCACGGTATAAATGATCCTGCGTATCTTGTGGGGTTTCCGTATGGTGCTGTAACGGGGCGTCATGCCCCCCACGCCGGAAACCAGTATGGTCCCGTAATTAAAGATGCGGCCCAGCAGACTCTGAACGCAGATAATGCTTTCAACTTTTTCTATGGGCATATCAACCAGGGTGGAAGTAAAAAATCCCTTTTTGAGGATCAGGCGCTTATTGGTGATGGAATACTCCACCAGATAAAATTCGATTATCGTCCAGAGCAGGTATATTAAGGCCGCTATAAAAATGATTACCACGGCGATCCGGTAAGCGAAATCAACCGTATCAGCCCAAACTAAAACATAAGCGGCGGTCAGTTCTTTTGTGATCAAAAGTACGATAGAAACAGCCACCAGCAGAATCGGTTTTATCAGGAACATCCAGTGCAAATCGGGGTAGTAAATGACCGTCTCGCCATTTTGCAGATTCTTCTTCCCGGTTATATTCATCTCAGCCCCCTCTTGGCAAAAAACAGAATAAACCTGATTCATATAATGGTCAAGTACCCATACGCTACCTATAGCACACCAGGAAGGCGGGCACGCTATACAAGCCCCTGCCTAATCTCCGCCGCCAGATAAAACGACCCCGTCCCCAAAACAGGCAGCCCCCGTTCCTGTCCCAGCCTCAGCGCCTGCGCCATGGCCTGTTTTGTTTCCCGTATCAGCAGTACTTCTGTGTTTGCCCCGGCCTTTTCCTTAAAGGTTTTGTACACATCTTCGACACTGCTTTTTTTGAAAGTGCCGGGTGTGGTGATGATGATGCAGGAAAAATGGGGGACCAGGGTATCCGCCATGGCTTCGGCGTTTTTGCCGGCTGCGCAGCCGAAGATCAGGACGCCCCCTTCACCGTAAATGGTGTGGAAGGTGAGGACGCATTGTTCCATGCTCCTGGGGGTATGGGCGCCGTCAATGACAAGTTCCGGGCTTTCATGAATTTTTTCAAAACGGGCGGGGAGGATGAATTTCTCAAGACCCTGCTGCACCGCCTCTTCTTCAATTTTGGGGAAGGCGGTTTTTGCGGCGATTATTGCAAGGGCGGCGTTCCGGGCCTGCACGGCGCCGGGTACGGGAATAAAAAGTTTCAGGGGCCTGTCAAAAAAACCTTCCCGTAAAAAACGCAGGGTAAAACGGGTTCCCCCCTTACTGATTTCCGCATCATCTATTTCAACGGTCTCGGGAAAATAGAAAAGTTCGGATTTTTTTTCCGCCGCCTGCTTTTGAAATACCGCAAGGGCCTCATCCTCTTCCCATGCAAGGATCAGGGGCCGCCCCTGCTTGATGATCCCCGCCTTTTCACCTGCGATTGCGGCGATGGTGTTTCCCAGGGTTTCCGTGTGTTCCAGTTCAATCAGCGTAATAACCGACACGAGGGGATCAAGAATATTGGTGGCGTCCAGCCGCCCCCCCAGGCCGACCTCCACCGCCATGGCGTCACAGCGGGCCTGCCGGGCGCAGAGAAAAAAGTATAGGGTGATGAGTTCAAAAAAAGTCGGCCCCATACCGTCTTCCAGGGCGGGATCAAAAAGTTTCGCGTTGCTTCCGCTGAGGTTCCGCAGTTTTTTTTCCGCTTCCACCAGTTCCTTTCCCGCTTCAATATAGATGGATTCCTCAAAGAATTTATTTCCCAGGCTAATCCGCTCCCGTTTTTCCATTACGTCCGGGGATGTGTAGCGGGCGGTCCGTAAACCCGATGCTTCAAGGATGGCGGCGATCATCCCCGTAACCGAGCCCTTTCCCTTGGACCCGGCCACATGGATCGCGGGGGCGCAGGTTTCGGGATGGCCGGTAATTTCCGCAAGCACCCTCATCCTGTCCAGACGAAAATTCTTGAATGAGTTCTGGCCCCTTTCCATATTGATGAACCGGGCAATCCAGGCAAAAACATCCGCGGAACTATTTATTGACACCGAATTATCCATACCGTAATTGTAAAGTAATTGCCCGTGTTGCAAAAGGGGATTCCTTGGGGTATGATCACCTATGGACTTCAATAAGGCTTTGCAGCCGGGAGCCAAAGTTTATTTTATCGGCATCAAGGGGACGGGAATGTGCGCCCTTGCGGAGCTGATGCACAATTCGGGCATTGCGGTGAGCGGTTCAGATCGGAGCGAGGTGTTTTATACCGACAGCATCCTCAAGGAGCTGGGCATCCCCTACCACGAATCATTTGAAGCGGAACATATACAGCCGGGGCTTGACCTGGTGATTTATTCGGCGGCCTATTCCTTCGACACCAATCCTGAAATGGCGGAGGCCCAAAGCCGCGCCTTGCCGATTCTGAAATACACCGATGCCCTGGGTTATTATTCCCTTGGCTTCGATTCTTCCGGTGTCGCCGGGGTTCACGGAAAAACCACCACCACCGCCATGGCGGGGACTTTGATCCAGGGGGCAAGACTCCCGGCCCAGATCCTTGCGGGCAGTGCCGTCAAGAGTTTCAATGATCGGTCCACCCTCAACCTGGGGAAGAAATATTTTGTCGCCGAGACCTGCGAATACCGCAGGCACTTTCTTTCCTTCCATCCCCGGCGGATCATCCTTACCAGCGTGGAAAGCGATCACCAGGATTATTACCCCACCTATGAATCGATCCGGGACGCCTTTATGGAATACGGCCGCCTCCTTCCCGCCGCAAGTGATGGCGAAGCGGGGGAACTGATTTACTGCGCCGATGATCCCGGCGCCGCCGAAGTTGCCCTTGCCCTGGAAAAAGAAGGCCGGGGCATCCGGTTGGTTCCCTACGGTTTTACCGCCGCCGGTGACTACCGCATAACATCATATCAAGTTTCAGATGAGCGGGCGGTGATGCAGGTTGCGGGTTTCCCCGGTGAACTGCGGCTGCGAATCCCCGGACGGCATGAAGCCCTCAACGCCGCAGCGGCGCTGGCGCTGACTTCTTCGCTGGTGAGAAAAGAATTTGGTGATGGGAATGGCAATGACGGCTGGAATGAGGAGCGGCGGGAAAATGTCAGAAGGGCGCTGGAAGATTTCCGGGGATCAAAGCGGCGTTCAGAAATAATCGGTGAAGAAGGCGGCATCCTTTTTATGGATGATTACGGGCATCACCCCACGGCGATCAATACTACACTTGCGGGGTTAAAGGAATTCTATCCGAAGCGGCGGCTCATCGTAAGTTTCATGTCCCATACCTACACCCGCACCGCGTCCCTGCTGGATGAATTTGCCGCTTCCTTTGAAAAGGCAGATGTGGTTATCCTCCACAAGATCTACGGCTCTGCGCGGGAGGAGTACCACGGCGGCGTAAGCGGCAAGACCCTTTTTGAAAAAATCAAAGCTCTGCGGGCTGCGCAGCCGAGGCCCGGCAGGGCCGAAGGTTCCCCTCTTGACAATGTGTTCTATGTTGAGGAACCCCTTGAAGCGGCGGATATGTTAAAGGGCATACTTAAAACGGGGGATCTTTTTGTGACCATGGGCGCCGGGGATAACTGGAAACTCGGCAAGGAGCTTTACGAATACTACAGGGGCGCAGGCCGATGAAAAGCATGACCGGTTATGCGTACCGGGAAGTACAGGAAAACAACATCTCCTTCTCCCTTGAAATTCGGGGATACAACAGCCGCTTTCTGGAAATCTTTGTAAACCTTCCCCCCGCTCTTTCAACACTGGAAGCCCCCATCCGGGAATATATCGCGTCCCGCTGCGTCAGGGGAAAAATCGAGGCCGGCCTGCGCCTGAAGGAACACAATGCCCCGGTAAAGGTTGGGGTGAATCAGGAGGCGGCCCGGGCATATTTTGACGCCATACAAAAAGCGGCGGATACCCTGCACATCGACGAGAAGCCCAGCCTTGCCATGATCCTCGGCATGGAGGGGGTCCTGGAAATTGAAAAGAACCGGGACAACAGCCGCTATTGGGAACAGATAGAGCCTGTTCTAAAAAACGCCGTTGATGATTTTGACGCGGAGCGTGTCCGGGAAGGCAGACACACCGAAGCGGACATCCTCTCCCATATTGCTGTTCTTGAAGCGTCCCTCAAAACCGTTGCGTCCTTTGCCCCTCAAATTGAAAGTTCCATAAAGGAAAATTTGAAAAGCCGTTTTACCGAAGTCCTGGGAAACCAAATCGACGAGAACCGCATCCTCGCGGAAACAGCAATACTGTTAATGAAGTATACTATCTCCGAAGAACTCTCCCGGCTTTCATCCCATCTGGGGGAATTCCGGGCCGAAACCGAACGAAACCAAAGCCCCGGAAAAAAACTCGATTTCCTCTGTCAGGAAATAAACCGGGAGATCAACACCATCGGTTCAAAAACCCCCATCCTCGAAGTAAGCTGCGCGGTGGTGGACATGAAGGACGCCCTTGAAAATGTGCGGGAACAGCTGAGGAATATTGAGTAGTTTTTTCTTGTTTTCCTTTGTTTAACCTTGTTATACTAATTCATTACCCCATAACGAATTACAGAATTTCCTTTTTTTCCTTCTTGACCTTTTCTTGACCATATATTACCTTTTTTTGTAGACACCGTGTAGACAGATTCAAAAGAAAGTAGACAGGTTCTACCTTTTTAAAAGAATGTAGAAGTTCATACGGGGATGGCAGGGGATTATGGGCGTCAATATACGGGAGAAACGGGGAAAATTATATTTGGACATTTACCACCAGGGGCAGCGTCAATGGGAGGCGTTGAATCTGGTTGTTCCCGATAATCCCATTGAAAAAAAGGAAGTTATGCGGCTTGCCAAGGTTGCCAAGGCCAAGCGGGAGCAGCAGCTATTTTCCGGGGAATGGAATGTGCTTGACCATGTAGGCAGCCGCCGGACCCTCTATTCCTATGTCGAAGAAATGGCCAAGACCAGATCAAGCAATGACCGGGTGACCCGTGTACTCAAATACTTGCGGGAATACTCAGGCGGCTCTTCCCTTCAGATAGGGCAAGTAAATGAGAAGTGGCTTAGAAATTTTCAGGAACACATGGAACATGATACAGAGCTTACGCAGTCAAGCGCCGCGAGCTATTCCCAGGCGATCCGCATGGCCTTGAATCAGGCAGTCCGGGAAAATATCATACCCCACAACCCGGCTGAGGCGGTGAAGGCGATCCCGGTTCCTGAATCCGATAGGGTCTATTTGACTGCGGCGGAAATACAAAAACTTGCCGACACTCCCCAAAGAGGCCTGGTAGGGGAACAATGCAAAAAAGCTTTCCTGTTTGCCTGTTTTTGCGGCCTGCGGATAAGCGACATCATAAGCCTGACATGGGGGGATATTGAGCGCGGTGACAGGGGGATGCAGATCGTCAAGAAGCAAAAAAAGACCGAAAAGAAGGTATATATCCCCGTCCATGATACCGCATGGGAGATCCTCACCGCCGGGGATACGGTAGACATCCACCCCCACGGGGACCGGGTGTTTCCGCTGATAGGGGATAGATACAACTATTTTTTGGTTTCATGGGCCAAAAGGGCCGGGATTGGTAAACATATCGGCTGGCACACAGCCCGGCATACCTTCGCGGTACGGCTTTTGGAGTCCGGGGTAGACATTTACACGGTGTCAAAGCTCCTGGGCCATAAAAGCATAGTACAGACCCAGGTATACGCGAAAATGACAAACAAAATGGGGCGGGAGGCCATTGATGGCTTATCGGCCATAGATATTAAGTGGGGGGCAAAATGATACCGTTTGAATTATTTGTAGATATGGAATATGAACGCCGACTAAGAAAAGAAATAATGAAAAATGAGGGTATAAAAAATTATTTTCATTATTGGAATAAAAATTATATATGTCGTACTCATAATAACATCGGGGATATTGAAAAAGTAATCGACAATATAGACTATATGCACTCCTATCAATCCAGAAATGAAAAAAATAATGCTATGGCTAATACTTCGCCTAAATTTGGCCCCGAAGTTTGGCATTTTATTGCATTAGTGAACGCCGGTATTCCGACAGAGGACGAAGTTTATAATGAGAACATTCAACCACTTAAAGAAAAAATAAAGACGTGGAAAGAGTTGAGGGAGGCCATAATTGTTAAAATAAAATACGAAAAGATGAAGTCAAGAGAGGGTGCAAAAAATCAAATAATAGTTACGCCAAGTTTTATTATTGACTTAATAGAACAGGGATATGTTGATAAAGATGGTAAAACTGCCCTTGCCGGATTAGATAATATCGCAGAATTTTTGTATACCAAAATTGAAAACGTTACCGCAGAATTTTTGCTAAGGTACTTTGTACAAAAAGATGGATCTTCATATAGTCAACGAACCGCCCAAGACGCAGTAAAACGCAATAAAACGCAATAAAACGCAATAATCGGCGGTTTAGAAAAGAAATAAAAAACCTACCCTTTCCCCATGAACGATTGCAAAAAAGCAGTCAAAACACTATGGGAGGTTTTACATGATCAAAACATTGACAAGGCCGATGGGCATACCGGAGGCCTCCGAATTTACGGGCTTATCCAAAAATTACCTGTATAAGCTGATCCACCTGGGGAAGATACCCTGCTATAAGCCTTTGGGCAAGCGCGTATTCTTTAAGCAGGAAGAATTGGAAGCCTTCATATTCCGGGGTAAACAATCCGCCGATTTTGAGCTTTCCGCTGCCGCCGATCAGCTCGTGAATGGGGGCCGGTAATGCCGGACGCTACAATAAAAAGCCCCGGATGGCAGGCCGGGGTAAGACGGGATAAAAAAACCGATTCACGGGACAAATTGAATATAGCACGGGACGTCCGTGAAAGTCAAGCGCCGGATGAATCGGCTGCAATGGAGAACCACAGGGTGCTATTCAGGCAAGTTGCCGAAACATTGAAAAACACTCTGTGGACCAAGCTTGATTTTTTTGAAAGTACTGTCGTTAATATCCTGGCGGAATCCGTAAAGCCGTACATCCTTCACGATGGGACATCCTGGCTTGTTTACAATGAAACGACCGGCATATTCGAGAATGATCCCCATACGGTTTACCGGCTGGCCGGCTTTGTTGCTACAGTATGGCATGATGAGCTGGGTCTCGGCGCGACTGGCTCGCAATTCAATTTCTTGAAATACATCGACAGTGATAAGGGCCACCGGGCGGTTATGAATGGGCTGTCCAATATTCAGGGTATTTATTGTAAACCTACCGAGTTTGACACCGATCCTTATATGCTGAATTGCCAAGGTGAAGCCTACGACCTGCGGAATGGCAGCCACCGCCCGTCAAACCCTACCGACCGGTTTACACAGACCACGAACTACAGACCGGCAGCGGGGCCAACGCCGATATGGGACAAGTTTCTTGACGATTTCACCTGCGGAGACCAGCAACTGAAACGTTATCTCCTGCGGTTTTTTGGGCAAGGGTTGACCGGGCTCATGTTACAACGCCAATTTTTATATTGGCACGGTGAAGGGAGTAACGGCAAGGATAAAATGTTGGAGGCTGTCGGCGCCATAATGGGCAGTTATTATGGCACGGCAAACCCGGAATTGTTTTCCAAACAGGATAAATATGGCAAGGATGCTCAGTATTTTTATTCCCTTGTGGGGAAGCGCCTTGTTACCTGCTCGGATGTTCCCGATGGTACTTTAAATTTACCGGCGATAAAACAAATTACCGGCAATAGCCCCATAACCATAAAAAAGCTATATGCGGACGAAATAAACGGCGTGTATCTTAAATGCAAGCTGATAATGAGTAGCAACTTCAATTTAAGATTGACCGAATTTAGCAGGGCCGTATCGACCCGGCTAAGACTTATTCAATGCAACCAGGTGCTCACCGATGAAACCAAAGATACCCATATCGTCGAAAAGGTTTTGACAGAGGCCCCGGCCATTTTGGATGCTCTCATAAAGGAGGCCGTGGCATTTTGCAGGGATGACCGGGAGCTACCTTGCGGGGCGATAAGAAAAGAATCCGAAAAATATCAGGAAAGCCAGGACGTACTGGGATCATTCTTGAAGGATGCTTTTGAGTTCCGATCAAAGATTAGCACCGCCGAGCTTTTCAGGCTATATAAAGATGGCGTCTATGGAAAATTGGGCAAAGGCCGGTTTTTTATAGAGGTCGATCAGCGGGGTTATAAGAAAACACACACGGAAAAGGGTGATTTTTTTATAAATCCAGAGGATGATAACCCGGAGGCTGATAAAAATTCATCAGATAGCCGTAATTCCTTATATACGCGCGATATAGAGAAGTTACGTCCAAATGATGAATTTTTATCAGCCGATCCAGAGGATGAACCGCCATTTTGAAGCGGGTTTTGACAAGTCAAACGGAGGGAGCATGGGCATGAGCCGCAAGATAACCGGGAAAATCCCGAACCGCATTGCCGAAGATGGCACTCCGATCTTGACGGTGGAGGCGTACACCTTCCATCCTGCGGAGAAAAACCACGGCGCAGGGTATGATGTGTGATTTGTGCGGTTTGTGTGATTTGGGGTATTTCCGCACATTCCGTATAATGGTTTAGGCATGTGGTTTGTGTGGTTACGCTATATAATAGCGTACCAAACCACATCCCAAACCACATGGCCCCGTATGGGGCTGGATATATTTTTTAAGGAGGGATTGTTATGAAAGATTTTACTCCAGAGATGAAAGCGTCTCACATTGCCGATGTGATGGTGGACGAAGCAAAGGCCGCCTCAATCCGGGACCGGCTGGAATTTCATATCCAGGCGGCCGGGGGCTATGACGACCTTGAGCTTGAATCGGTGGACGAATCAATAGCCCTTTGCGAAAGGCTCCAAAAGAAACCCGATCCGCTGGGCCTTCTTTGCCTGGAAAATTTCCTGCGCGAAATCCCGGCGCTGAGGAGAACGGCATGATAATGAGGCGGGAAAGGGGATATATTACTAATTTAGTCATGTATTGTGTTAATTCATGGGGATTCCCACGGCCTTTGCGGGCGGGTCCTGTCCCGGAATTTGAAGGCCGCGAGGGATTAAGTCGGACCTGATCCTTCCTCCCGGCACGCAAAATTTTTTTTTTCGTTTTTTGCGGCTTGACCTTAGCATTTTTGGAATCCACTATGTTGACGATTATAGCCGCAAGGCACAGGGTTAAAGCATGAATCAGAGCGTTAAAAAAGGCGGAAAGCCAACGAAAAAAAATATCGTACTCCCCGCGGAATCCGCCGCCGATATGCTGGAGGAATTCGGGATCACCGATGCCGCCCTTTTGGCACAGATGAAAGAATTGGCCATGAACCCAGATAATCCCAACGGGGCTATGCTCAGGCATTTACAGAAAATAAAGAGTCAGCCCGCAGACCGCGCCGCCGATGCCAAGTTAAAACTGATGGAGGAACGGGCCGAAACCCTGCGCCTGAAAAACGCCGAAAAGCGCGGGGAGCTTATCAGCCGCTCCGTAGTTGAAACCTATATCAATGACTACTACCAGGCCATGACCGCGATCCTCTTGCCGACCGGCGCGAAAATCATCGACCGCCTGGCCGCTATCGCCGGGGTTGATGACGTGTCTGTCAAACTGAAAATGCTTGAAACCTTGGAAGATGAACACTATGGCTTTTTGGAAACGGTAGAAAAAACAGCGGACGGATTTTTGAAACGATATGGCGAGGGGAAGGTAGCCCCGCCCCCGCGCCGGAGCCCTTTGCAAGCCGCTCGCAAGGCCAAGCCCGCAGCCAAGGGAAAGGCAAAACAGAAAGCATGAACGATATAGAATTTCTGCAAAGCGTAAATCACAAGATACCCAAAAAGCGCCCGGTAAAACTTATCAGCGATTATGTAGAGGGCCGCCGCATTATGCCAGTTGACGGATCGCCTTTCCCCGGCCCCTGGCGGAATTCAGTCACACCTTACGGAATCGAAATTCAAAACTGCCTCAGTCCTTATTCCCCTGTCCATACGGTAGTTGTCAAGAAGCCGCGCAAGGTAGGCATGACCGCAATCATGGACAACGTGGTTCTTTACTGGCTTTTTGAAGTTCCCTCAAAAGTTTTATACAGCACCAGCAGCCAAGACCTCGCTGAAGAGTGGAGCATGGGGGAATTGGAAGAAGCTATCACCTCTATGGGAATGAGGGACCGGGTCATCGCAAAAAGTTACAACGCCAAGGCTCACCGCTCAGGCTCGCAAACAAAATTCAAAGAAGTGGTCGGGGGCCGGATTGATATTATATCAGCATCGGCCATGACCGCGAAACGACAAAAGAATATCCGTATTTTAATATGCGATGAAGTCTCAGGGACAAAGAAACTCCTGGCAAGCGGGGAGGGCGACTGGACAAAAGTATTATCCGGGCACACCGCCTCTTTCGGCTCCCGCGCAAAGCGGGCATTTTTCAGCAGCCCTACTGTCGAGGGTGATTGCCTCATATCAGAAATGTATGACGAAGGAACGCAAGAGCAGTTTCTCATACCCTGCCCCTACTGCGGGGAATATATTTATTTAGACCTTATGTCAGACCCCGGCGAAAAGTGGGGCCTTAAAGCAGACACCCAGGGCGGGGTAGTAAAACAGGCATATTATGTTTGCCCCTCTTGCAATGAGCCGATATTCGATCACCAGAAAAAAGATTTTTACTCATATCACCCTACTTGCAAGAAGCATCCCAAAAAAGAATTACAGCCCGCATTTTGGAAAGCAACCAAAACAACCGCCGATCCGTATTACCGGAGTTTCGGCCTTAATTCGTTATACGCTCCTCTGGGCATGGTCTCATTCACCCAGGCCTACAACGAACGCGCCAAGGCTCAGGTGGGCGGCCCCGATGCCATGCGCTCATTTATGAATCTGTTTGCCGGAGAAGCGTTCAAGGAAGTGGGAGAGGGCCTGCACATAAAGGATTTTAATACCCTGCGTGACAACTGGCCGATGTGGACTGTTCCCTCTCCCTACTGCCTGAGCCTGACCATGGGCTGCGACGTACAGGCGGGGAGCGCAACGGATAAAAACAATCCAAGCCGGAGCGCAAAGCCGGGATGTGGAAGTCTGCCGTTTTGCCGCCCGCTTCCCCGCGGGGACCGCCGCACCCGTCAAGGGGTTCGGAAAATTAAAGGCCGACGCCAAGAAGGGTGAAAAGGCCGATCTGCCCTATGGGTTAAAACGGTGGAGGGTGTCGAAAATTGGACCCATGGACGAAAACATGATCGAGGTAAACACCCATTTTTACAAACAGGCGCTGGTCACGGGCCTGGGGGTAAAGCGGCAGCCGGGGGAAGTTCAATCCCCGCAGTATCATTCATGGCCCTATGATTTAACCGATGAAGAATTCTCCCAGATAGTTTGTCTGCAAAAAATGGCGGACGGCTCTTTTGTGGAAACCAATCCCCGGCATGAAATTCTTGACACGATAGTTTACGCCGATATGGCCGCCGATTACTGGCTTTCAAATATCAGGAATAAATTGGTTGCGCTCAGGATAAGCCGGGGAACCAGCCGGGACGTGGCGGAGATGACTACGCAAGCTCAGGCTCTTGAATGGTGGGCACACGGAAAGTACGGCTATACCGGGGGAACGCTTAACGTCCCCTCCCTTGCGGAGCAGGCGCTTGAAAGTGATTGACCTTAGCAAAATGGTATTCCACACTATCCATAGCGCCGCCCTGAGATGGATCCTGCTGGAGTATACCCTACCCATGGGGGCATCGCCCCCGGTCAAGCATGTCCGCTCGATCAGCCGGGGGCTTTTTTTCAAGGATAAAATATGAGCAATAGTTCTTTTACGGTAAAAGTCGAGGGGGCGGATAAACTGATAAATGCCCTCTCCGCATATCCCAAGATTTTACGCAAGTATACTCACCGCCTTACCACGGATGAAGCCGTGGAGTATAAGCGCCTGGGGGCTGGTGTAATCGGCGAAAAAGAGACGATCAGGAATCCGGCCTTTGTCAATTCCGCCTTTGTATTCAACCGGTCCCAGGGCACGTCCATTGACAATATCTTTGCATCAGCCGGGACCGCCGCGCCGGAATCATCGGGCCGTTTTAGCGGGGGGTATAGCGGATGGGTGGAATTGATAGACCCCTCCATAGCTCCCAGGCGTGAACGGGTAATAGGACCGGAAAGCCGGGGCGGCTCCATGGCGGGGAAGGTGAAAAAGAATATGCGGCTTGACCCTTCAAAGACAATACCAAATTCAAAGAATTTTTCAGGCCCGCAAGTCCGGCCCGGAAAACGGAACGTGCAATTCATGGCCTCCCTTGCCAAGAAACGCCATAAGGGTGTCTTCATTCTGGAAGCCGAAAACGGCAAGCATGGCGGCCTCTATATTTTCTCAAACGACTGGGGAAGCGGAGAGAAGAAATATATTTTCCCGAAACCGATAAGACTTCAGGATTTTGACGCGAAGATGAAAAGCCCTCATTTTGATTTTAACGAGGCTATCGTGAAAAAGGTCCAGGCAAAATTCACAGAAGGTTATATCATAAAAAATTACCTGGAACCCGCACTGGAGGAGGCCATGAAACAAAATAAATAAGGCCTGAAAAAAATATATGCAGAAATATAAAGATTCTAACAAAAAAGACTTGATCTTAGCAAATTCAGGTAGTATTGTTAAACCATAAACCTGATCGGCGGACAAAGGAATCGGGTTTGACGACAAGAGAGCGAATCGTATCGCTAAATAAAACGCTTGATGCCATGATCGAAGCTGTGCAAACAGCCGCACCCGGTCAGGAAATCATATCTTACAACATAACCACCAGCGATGGCGGGCAATCCACGCAGCGCCGTTCCATGTCCGACATGGTGAAAGCCATTGAAGACCTCCAAAACCTGATCGCCTCCCTTGAAAAATCCCTCAGCCGCGGCCACGGGCTGCGGACATTCTCCACAAAGAGGCATATATGATGAACCCTATATCCGCATTTTTGGGGCGCAGTAAAGTCCGTAAACAACAGCAGGAAAAGATAGCCGCCCTTGAAACTCAGGTACAAAGACTATCGGCCAACGCATCCGGTTTTAATGGGCCGCGGACTACCCGCTTTTATGGGCAAAAGTTTTTTAATTCTTTGTCCAGTCCAAACCCAAACTATTTAATTGACCATGCAACATCCCGGCATCAGATACGGAAAACCGCCGCAGAGTCCACCTACGCTGCGGCTCTTATCAACCGAGACATAGACAGCGTGATTGACAGCGGCTTAGTGCTGGATGCAGAGCCGCAGGCGGACCTCCTGGGTTTAACATCGGAACAATCTCAACAATGGGCGCAAAATGTAAATAACCTTTTTGATCTTTATGCTCAGTCGAAAAAGTGCAGCCGCTCGGAAACCATGAATCTCTACCAGGCTCAGCGGTTGATGGAGCGCTGCATGATTCGTGACGGGGAGGTGTTTGTCCATTATTCCTTTAGCAACAGGGCCGATCTGTTGAACCCCCTGCAATTCACTATCCTTGACGCGGAACAAATACGCGGCGAGGGATATACCAGCACCGCCGGGATGCAGCCGTTCAATACCATGGACGGGATTGAGAGAAACGAAGATGGAAAAGAGGTAGGAATTCGTATATACTACCGGGACCTGAAAACCGGAGAGGAAATATTCAAAACCATTCCGGTACAGGGCGATAAATCCGGGCGCGTGTTTATTTCTCACGGTTTCGATCCTGAGTATCCCGGACAGACACGGGGATTTTCACCGCTTACTGTAGCAATCAACGATCTTGAAAATATCACGGACTTATCATTATCAGAAATCGAAAAGGCAAAGAACCAAAGTAGCGTTTCCTTCACGCTTAAAAATACATCGGGACAACCGGGGGAGGACCCTTTCCTGACCGATATTGTCGGTGCTGCTCCCCGGCCCCCTGAGCATTTAACGGGTAATTCTACACCGGCAGCCGGTACGGAAAATACAGCGGAGGAAAGCGCAGAACCGCTATATACAGAAATCCCGGAAACCACCTTCCGCAAGCCCGGCAGTGTCGGCGTTTTCGGTGTCCCGTCTGGTCAGGAATTGATACCCTTCAGTAGCACTGCGCCGGGCACAAACTACGGGGAATTCATAAAAAATTACTTTGCCCCCGTGGCCGCAAGCGTCGGGCAGTCCGGGGAAACGGCAATGATGATTTTCGGATCATCGTATAGCGCAAGCCGGGCAACGCTCATTTTGACATACCGCATAGCCTCCCAGCGCCGCTTTAATCTTGCATCCCATGTTTTAGATCAACTGTACGAAAATTGGCTTGCCGAGGAAGTGGCCAGAGGGACCATCTCGGCACCCGGATTTGAAAACCCCGTGATCAGGGCGGCATGGTTAAAGCATAAATGGAACGGCCCCAGCCTTTCCGCTATAGACCCCTTGAAGGAGGCCGCCGCAGAAAAAGCTTACCGGGACATGGGGCTTGAGACCGGGGAATCGCTGGCTATGGCCCATAACGCGAGCTCTTTTCTAAGCAACGTACAAAAACTTTCAAAAGAAATGCCTCTGCTTAATGCAGCTATCGGAAACCAAGCGCCCACAATAGTGGGAAAGGAGAATAACGATGAATGAACTGGAGCTTTTAAGCGTCAAAGAAGCGGCTGCTATATTGCGGTACCATCCTGTGACAATTTACGAATTGGTCAAAAAAAATCAAATCGAGGCCTGCCGGATCGGTGGGGGAAAAACTATCCGCATACCCGCCGCCGCCGTGACCCGCCTCTTAGCGGGGAATAACAAACAGGAGGTAACAGTATGAGTGATTATATGGCGGCTGTTTCCGCAGATGCAGAGGAACGTATTGCAATGCACAAAAAGTATTACCTCGGGTTATTCAACGAAAGCGATCCGTTAAGACGCGAAGCTCTTGTCCGCGCATATCAGGAATTTTCATCCGCCGTACCGGCCCAGGCCCCGGCTGCTGCGATTCATACCGCTACACCGGCAACCGGCACAAGCCCCGCCGATATCAGGGCACAAATTAGAGCTCTGATGGACAGGCTCCCCGCGGCGGAGAAAGTTGAGATGTTCAAAGGATATGCGGAAGGATTGGCAATTTGTGAAAGCCTGGGGATAGGATCCGTCTTTTCGGATGTTCAAAAAAAGGTAGGTGATGCAACGGCTGAGGCCGCCTATCAGAAAGCTGAGGACGCCGCGATTGCCAAATTCAGGGACGAAAAAGAAAGGCAGAGAAAATCATGGGGATAAACTTTTTCAGGCGAAAGCCTGCACCGGCGGCAACCCCCGCGCCAGTAGCTACACCTGCGCCCCGCTATTATCTTGTCAACATTGCCCCACTTCTTGCGGATCTTGCAACGCAGCGGATGCGGGAGCAGCGGGCGCGCGACTTTGCCCGATGTGGAATTTGGTACGGTAAGCCGCTTGAAGAACGCCTCGGACAAGAGGAACTACTCAGGCAAAATATATTACAGGGAGAAAGGGATGAAACTATTATCTGAAAAATTGAAAAGTCAGATCAACGAAGCGAAATCTATCGCCGAAAAAGAAAATGCGGAGGCTCAGGCAATCGCCGGGGCCGAGGATGTGGACCCCGGGAAGGCAATCGCCGCTATCGAAAAAGCCCAGGGTAAGGCAAAGGCCGCAGAGCTTGTCATAAAAAATCTTGAGCCGAAACTGGCTGCGGCCCTTAAAGAAGAAGCGCGGGCCGTCCATGACGAAAAACAGGAAGCGGCGGTAAAAGCTTTTAAGACATATATCGCCGCGCTTGAGCCGGAATATGCGAAGCTGAAACAGGCTTGCAAACTATGGGTCGAGGCAAACGAAAAGCTGGAAGCGCTACGGGATGAACTAATGCCGAAAATTGGCCCCGCGTATGAATACGGTCAGCCCCATGGCGCAGCTTTGCAGAACATTACCGAAAATCCAAACATTCAGGCAATGATAAACAATACCCCGCGTTTCGGGCGGGGACAGGGAGAAAAGAAAATACAAAATCTTTGGGGGCAGATTGACAAAATGATGGATTTGAAAAAGGAAGATCATGTTATCCCTGGCCTCCGAAGATATTTTGATCCTTTCGAGAAAACGCCGCAACCCGCGCCCGAAGCGCCTGAGCCGGAACCTATTGTCTATAAGCCACAGGTCCGGGATCTCGGAGCCGTAGCATACAGTAACTGAGTCCCTTTTCCCGGCCCTTACCGGTTGTCCCTCCATTCAGCCGGTAGGGGTTTTATAAATAACAACAATGGAGAAAGGAGAAATAGAGATGAACCAACTATCACAAGCTATTGCCGGGTGTTCCATTGCCGGCAAAATGCAAACAATCACCACCGCCATCACCGGGGACCGCATCGGGAACGCCTACAAGCTGGCCGCCGCCATGAACCCCATGACCGGGGCTATGGCCGTGCTTAATGCAATGAACCCTTGCCGGGCGCTGGATTTACGCAACCCCTCAGCACGGGCTATGGACGCAATAGGGAAGCGCCCCTCAATAAGGGAACTTGTCCCGGATTATTCCGGGAATATATCACACGCACAAAGAGGAGCATTATAATGAGCAGCAGTAAATGGGCATTGCCCGCAGAGGAAACCGAGTACAAAATCAGCGAGGAAACCGCCGCAAAGTCTGTCATGGAGATTGTACAGCATTATCATATCGACATCGAGCGGATGCCGGGGGATGATCAGAAAAACGCCATTGAAAGCGCTCTTGCTACTTTGCAGCGCGGCTTTCAGGCGGGATTACTGGAAACAGAGATCACCGATGACGGGACCATGAACGTGATCCAGCACCTTGAATCAAACAAGCAAACCCTAACGTACAAGGAGATGCAAGGAAAGCACAAGCGCGCTATGGACGGATTTCCCGAGGGGACGCTTTTTGAACGGCAGCAAGCTCTTTTGGGATCGCTCTGCGGCCTGGGCAAAGACGTCATAGGAACTTTGCGGGGTTTCGACCTGAAGCTTGCCGAAAGTTTATCAATCTGTTTTTTAGCCGCATGAGCCTGTTAGGGACGTACATGATTCAGTGTGCCTACAGGTTCAATTGCCCATTGGAGATTGAAGAGATGACCTTTTCTCAACTCCGATTCTGGTATGACGCCGACCGCGCCATGACAGAAGCGGAAAAGGCGGCTAATAAAAAATGAGCAAAAGTCTTGCAGTAGAGGCTATCTTCAAAGTAGTGGACGGCGCATCTGCTCCGTTAAAAAAATTGAGCGGCGGAATCGGGAGCTTTCAAAGTAAGCTGCTGTCTGTTGTTCCCGGCGGAAAGGCTCTGTCCGGCATGATGAATTCCATTGCCGGACAGGTCGCGATAGGCACTCTGGCGGCGAAAGGTTTTACCGCCGCATGGGGGGCCGTGAAAAACACCGTCAAATCAATTCCCGAATTTGCCGCCGCCGCAGACGAAATCGGAAAAACGGCGCAAACCTTGGGGATCGGCGTGGAATCATTACAGCGGTTTCAATATGCCGCTTCCATGTCTAATATCACTAATGATGATTTATCAAAGAGTTTCGCAACCCTGAATAAAGGAATAGGCAGCGGGGGGCTTATCACCTCTATGGACAAACTGGACAAGGGCCTTTCAGCGCAGCTTAAAACCGTCGGGAGTACCGAAGAAGCCTTTATGATGGTAGCGGACGCGGTAGGGGGCTATGATGATGTCGCCAAGCGATCCGCCGTGCTGACCGCCGCCCTAGGGAAGTCAGCGGCTGATATGGTCCCGATGCTTGCCAATGGAAGCGCCGGGCTGCGGGAGATGATGGAGCTTGCCCCCAACGTATTGAGCGCCCGTGTTATTGCCCAGGCTACCGTATTCGGAGACACCCTCACCCACATTAAATCAGTCTTAAAGGATTTTACCGACACGGCAAAAAGTGGGGTTATGTCGGCGATTCTCCCTTATGTCTTTGCCCTGAAAGAGTGGCTTGATACCAACAAAGAATTCATAAAAACGAAGATTAAAGAATTCATCCAGGGCGCTATCAGTGTTATGGAAAAGCTCAGGCCGCTGGTCCTTAAAATAATCGACACGGTAAAAAACGCCATCAATACCGTGAAACCCTTTGCGATTTTTATCCTTGACAACCTCCCTAAAATTATCCCGATAGTGACCGCAGCAGTCGCCGCCTTTATGACTTTTTCTCTGGTCAAGGGTGTCATTGACGGCGTGACCAAGGCGCTGGACGGGGTAATGAAAATCTTTAGCATGGGTCCGCTTGGGGTCGTGTTTCTGGTTATAACCGCCCTGATTGCCGGGTTTGTGTTTTTAAGCGAAAAGGTAGGGGGAACAGAAAACGCCCTGGAGCTTTTGAAGGACGCCCTTGTCACCACGGGCCAAACCATCATGCGGTTTTTATTGACGCCGCTTAATATGACCATCGATTCGATACAGGGTGTTTTGTTCGCCATAGGCAAAGTCACAAAAGCAAAATGGGCTATCGATGCAAGCGAGCAACTCGGCGTTTTCCAGGATAAAATGAACGCCCTCTTGACCGGTACCACCAACACGTTTCTTGAAAACGGCCTTGCCGCAACCTACGGGGATATACCCGGTAACTTTGGCAGGATAGGGGACAAGTATAACAGCATGGCCGCAAGCGTTACCCCAAAGACTAATGATGATTCAGGATGGCAGTCCATACTCGATAAACTCGACGGCGTGATCGCCGCGCAGGAGGGGACTACCGCCGCAGTAGAGGGCACAACCTCAGAGGCAAAAGGCAAGGCCCCCGGCTTTGCATACGGCCAGATGGGCGAAGTTGACGTTTTTGGGACCGTCCGCGCCGGATTATGATCATGCCGAAACCCGCCGCCGGTTATTCCGTATACCAGGGAGAGAGGCGGATCGCCGTCAAGGAATCAGAGCCGGACGCTTGGCGGTATATTCAGCACCTGGCCGTTATGGAACAGCGAAAAGCCGAAAAGAAAAGGGGATAAAAAAACCACCCGGACAAGGACGGCTTCTATGGGACTCGGAAGGTCTTATTTTATGCTACGGCCCTGGGCGCTTGCGGCCAGGGCGGGGGTACGTACGGCGCGGCCCTGGGGCGTATCGGCGGAGGGCTTGAAACATTCCCGCTCAAACTCCGCCAGCTTTTCGGCGCTTATATCGCCGACAGAATGAAGGTAAGTAAATTCCTCATGTAAGTGCTTGTAAATAGCGCTTTTGTACTTCCTCATGGCTTTATCTCCTTAAACCATTCATCCTTTATGCGGACTTCTAACTGAACATCGGTATATTCAAGGTACATCTTGGCGGTGTCCTTAAAATGCCGCAGTTCCTTTTCGTTTATGTTTGCCCGGTTCGACTTGGCAAATATATAATCAAAAAACAACCGTTCATCCTTGCGGAAAAACAGGATAGCCCGATAGCCCCCGGACTTTCCAGCCCCGAACCGGGCAATCCGTTTCTTGAATACTCCTCCGCCCAAATCGGCTTCATACTCTCCCCGGTTCACTTCATCGGCGGCGGACAGAAGGTCCGTATCGGTGATCCCCGCCTTGGCAGAATCCCGGGCAAACGGCTTTACCTTAAATATACGCATATTCCATTTTTCCTTCAATGCCCTGAAAATTACCAGCCCCTATGGGAGGGAAGGCCGGAGCCCCCTCCAAAATAGCCCCCAGGACGCGCGAGGCGGGCCTATACGGGGCGGGGAAGAGATATAACCGGGCGTTCATCAAAAATGATAATCAATGCCTGCCTGTTTCATTATGCCATTAGCGACATGGCGGATACGGATTTCACCATCGACCGGAAAGTTTCTGCCGGTGATCGGGCTATGCCAGACATCTCGGACCGTAGGTCCGCAGATCACCCTTACCGTGCCGTACAAAATAACAGCCGTTTTCCCGCAGGACTTGCCGGACTTTTTTTTCATACTCTGCCATTCGGTTACCTCTCTAACCGCGCTATTGGCATTATGCTACAACCGCCTGGGCTTCCATCCTGAACAACAGGTGCATATCGGCATGGGGCTTCTCATTCATCTCCAGAAGCTCCGGCGCCGCCAGGTTTACCCGGTGGATCAAGGTATCAAGGGAGGCGTCCTCAAGTATGATGGGTATATCGTCATTCTGAGCGTACCATTTCTGGGCTTCCTCATCCCATGCTAATAAAACGGTGTATTCAGTCACGGCTATATCTCCTCGCCCTTGAAAGTAAACCATTGCCGGGGAGGGGGGTCTTCGTGGTATTCCGCTCCAAAAACGGCGGCTATTTTTTCCAGTTCTTCCCGGTTAAACCGCTCCCCCCGCAGCTTGTTGTTGAAATTCTCCGCTGATAAGCCCACTTTTTCAGCAACATATTTCTGTTTAACCCCGGTTCTTGTCATTAAAGTTTTTATTTGTTCAGAAATTGCCATAAGGCCCCCTTAATTAGTATACCCCATATATCGGCATATGCCAATAAAAATAATGTATAAAAAAAAGATAAAAAAAGGATAAAAATAAATAAAATAGGTGTTGATAAATAAATTATAATAATTTATATTTATAAACATAAAGGTTAAGTTAAAGGAGGAAGAGAAATGAGAGGCTTTTTCTACAGATTAGCAACTTCGTTGAAAGACGCCGGGGAGCGGTGGGGGGTTGTCCCGCTTATCTGGCTGGGTCTGGCTATCCGGGGGAGGGTGTAGGCAATGAACATTGAACCGGAAGCCCCCAGGGTGGCGAACCCTTCGGATGCCGTGGACCTCATCAGTACCCTCATGGAGCTGGTAGAGGATGATACCTCTAAAAAGGGCTGTCAACTTCGGCAGGGTCTTGACGTACTGCGGGATGCCATAGAGCGGGGGATTATATGACCGCAAAGCAAGCCATTAAGGCCCGGCGGCGGGTAGCTGAGGATATTATAGCCCGGCTTTTAGCATCGGGGGGCGTGTGGAATGGGGACGGCTCCCTGGTGGATGAATACTACCAAAATATCATCCTGCCGGAATTGACGCCGGAAGATCGGCTGCTGCTTTTTGAGTTTGCAGAGGGAAAGTAGGGAATTATGGGGGAGGGTGTGAATCGAATTCACACCCTTCCCTTTTGCCGGGTCTCTTGGTCCGGGGAAAATATGGAGGTTTTGAAAATGGCTTTATTATCAGGCTACAAGCCGGTCGGGGCGGCGGAATGTTCCCCGGTTACGCAGACCATTGACGGCCTGCTTATGGCGGCGGGCTTTAGGGTGGAGGAGCGCGGTAAACAAGCGCACTGCGGATGGGATAAGGATATGGAAATAGTCCAGGCGCGGTATGTCAAGAATAATGGGGAGCGGGTTTTTCTTGTTACCCATTTACCGGAAACCGCCTGCGGCGGCTGTACCTTTACCCGTACCTGCGATCACAAGGTGGTCCCGGCATGAACACGGCGGAAACGGTAGTCTATACCTTCCCTTCTAAAATCATAGAGCGGCAACGGTGGATCAATCACTTAACCCGGTATCATGGCTCCCTTCTTGCCTGGTATATCGGGCCGGAAACGGGGCGGCTTTTCGGGGTGTATGAAGGCAAGAATTTTTCTGTCTGGTTTGCGGCTTTCAGGTTGGAAGGTGACAAAATCTTTTTTGATGATAAAGCATGGTTCAAGGATGAGGTTGAATTTTACAAGTCCCTGGGCGCGGCGCGGGTTTCCGGTGTCACCCGGCTTATGGGGAAATTTGTAGGGATATACAAAAACGATCCCGCAAAACCAGAGGGGCGGATCGTGTACTTCCATCGGCCCGGCGTGGCAGAGCTGCGGGAATTCTCTTGTGAGGAATTACTCTGTAATCATTCCGCCTTTTTATGCGGCGGGGTAAGCGTCAATAAAAACGGCCTTTATATGGCGATTGTTTTTTATGATGAGAGGGGGGATAGGACGGTACTTGCCCATAAGATTTTTACAGGGGCGGTCAATATTCCACACGGCGGCGCGTGGGAAGCGTTATACCAATGGGCAATAGAAACAAACATGGAATTTCAAGCCCAAGACGGTACAAAGTTACAAGTACAGTATTCCATCATTGCCGGGGATACGGTGGACGTATCGGCGGAAACGATAAACAGTTTTGTTTCACGGTTCCCGGCGCAGTTTGTGGCGCGGGGTGTGGTATGGCGGGAGCTTGCGGACGATCTGATCCAGCGCCCCGGTTATATCGACATATCAGGTGCTGATTTCCGGGGCAAAATCCCGGACTTAAAAAGGGCCGCCGGTATCACGGCAAGCATGATAGACGAAACGGCCCTTATAGCGGCGCTTGCGGCTTTGCAATATTGCATAGTCCATAATAAGGCGCTTCGTGATGCAATGAAAAAGGAGCAGGAACAAAATAAGCGCCCGGAGCGGTTCCTTTCTACACGGCCCCCTCATGTGCTTATTGCTCGACCCGGCGATCCGGCCCCGGTGGGTGCCCCGGACTGGAGGGATCGGTTGCAGCGCCCCGGTCTTATTTTGCTTTCGTATGCCCGGTGTTATGACTATGAGAATGAATCATGGCGGAGTACCCCGCATATAAACAAATACTGGCTTGCGTATTGGGTCAAGGCAGCAGGTGACAAGCTGTATTTTTTGGAATCAAACAATATCTATTCAGAGGATGATGTTGACACGGCGGCCCCAGAGGGCTTTTCAGGACGGAATTACAAAGACGGCGGCGCTTGTTCATGGGGGCGCGTTCCCTGAATTGTTCACGTTGCCCCGGAATTGTTTGACATATCGCTCAACAGGAATTCACCCCCGGACCCCCGACCCGCATATATCGCACGGCTTAAGGAGATATGGCCCGATGTGGATTATAACCGGGCGTATAGCCTGTCAGATGAAAAGAAAAAGCGGGGGGCGCCCGCAGTAGAGCGGCGGCGGAAAAAGAAGCTCTGGAAAGCTAAGGCACTCATTCAGGCGGAGCGAGAACTGGAAACGGTCAAGGAAAATTAACATGATCACCATCGAAACTACCGATAATCTTACAGAGGACGGCGCGGCTGAGGAATACGTTATGAAAAACGATAAAGGAGAGGTGCTTTGTACCGGTTGGCGGGTAAAGGCCGATGCGGAGGAAAAGGCGGCGGATGAATCGGTAATCTCTGGGCAGTTGCCCGGTGACTATATCCTTGTCCGTATGGACAGAAAATAAAAATGAGGAGGCATATAGATAGAGAGATAAAAAACGAAGAGAAAATTGTCAAGTACGGCATTTGAGTGGCATCACAACGTTGTTGTGCCGTCCTTCGATGGACGGATGCCGTAAGGGGTCGGTCGGGAATCGTTGACCGCAGGGCCTTTTATATACGCATTATGCGGGGTATCTTTATGTGGTGATGGTCCGGGCGGCTTGGCTTACGGGGAATCTTTATTAAGGGGTGCAAAATGGAAACAAAAACGGAAAAACTCAAAAAGAAAGGGGAGCGGCTCCTAAAGCAGCTTAAAGCCCTTGCGGATCAGTACGAAAAAGCGAAGGAAAAGAATCCTGATCTTTACATCCCTTCCCTTGAGCGGAGGAAAGCGGATGATGAACCTGCTCAAAATTGACCGGGTTGGAATATAGGCAATGAGGCCGGAAAGTGGTAAAAATAGATAGGTGTCTACAAAATGGCAGTTGTCTACACATTCAGGGAACAGTTCGGAATATTTTTATTGTAGACAGGCTGTAGACACCATATTTCAATGATGTGTAATTCATTACAGGATAAGGAATTATGATATTTAATTACTTTCAGCTGAGGAACGTCGAATGAGTGATCTGCGAATCGCCGTATCGGGAAAGAGCGGCTGCGGCAATACCACCATCAGCAGGATGGTGGCCGATGCCTTGAAGCTGCGGTTCATCAATTTTACCTTCAGGTCTTTGGCGGAAGAAAAAAATTTGACCTTAAAAGAAGTGATGGATCTGGCCGCCAAAGATGATTTTTGGGACCGGGAAGTGGACAAGCGTCAGGCGGCAATCGCCAGGGAAGAGGGGGGTTGCGTACTCGGTTCCCGGCTTGCGATCTGGATGCTCAAAGAAGCGGATTACAAGGTATACCTGCGGGCAAAACCGGAAACCCGTGCGGCCCGTGTCCTCAAGCGGGAAGGGGGCAGCCTTGAAGAAGTGGCAGCCTTTACCTCAGAGCGGGACCGGCAGGACCGGGAACGGTATCTGCGCATTTATCAAATTGATAATGATCTGTATGACTTTGCGGACTTGATCATCGATACCGATGAACTTATGCCGGATCAAATAGCGGCCCTCATCGTTGAGGGGGTACAAAAGATAAAAAAATGAACCCGTCAGAATTCAGAAAAATAATCTATTCCCATTTTGAAGAAAACGGCAGGACCTTCCCCTGGCGGGAAAACACCGACCCCTGGGGGGTTATGGTTTCGGAATTCATGCTCCAGCAGACCCAGACCGAACGGGTTATCACCTACTGGAACCGCTGGATGAAACTCTGGCCCAGCCCCGCCGATTTGGCAAAAGCCTCCATGGAAGAGGCCCTGCGGGAATGGAGCGGCCTGGGTTACAACCGGCGCTGCCGTTTTTTAAAGGATTGCGCCCGCAGGATTACCGCGGAACACAACGGCAGGGTGCCTGACACCCCGGTCAAACTGCTCCCCCTTCCCGGCATCGGCCCCTATACCGCCGGGGCCATCCCCTGTTTTGCCTATAACTACCCTTCAGTGTTTATCGAAACCAATATCCGCGCCGCGGTGCTTCACTTTTTTTTCAGAGACCAGACGGGCATCAAGGACAATGAAATTTTCCCCATCCTGGAATCCTGCCTGGACTGGGAAAATCCCCGGAAGTGGTACTGGGCCCTCATGGACTACGGTGTTGCGTTGAAGCAGGTTACGGTCAACCCCAACCGCCGCAGCGCCCATTACACCCGGCAGTCAAAATTCGAAGGTTCCTTCCGCCAGCTCCGCGGGGCGGTAATAAAGACACTGGCATCCCAGGGGAAAGCGGACATAGGGGAACTGCACGAACGGAGCGGTGTTGAGGAAGAGGATCTGTACCAGGTTCTGGAAGTTTTGGAAAAGGAAATGATGGTTGCGGAAGAAGAGGGGATTTACCGGATCAATGAAGAGTGAGAGGGGGCGCGTGGCAACATTTGCCAGGCAGCATGCTGCCTTGACTCAAATGTCAGCTTTTGATAAGATATTTATACCTTGCGGATGTCGTATAATGGTTATTACCCCAGCCTTCCAAGCTGGAGACGACGGTTCGATTCCGTTCATCCGCTAAAACGTAATTCGTTATCCTGTAAGGAATTATGAAAACAATAGGCTAAATAAATAGTAGAAAGTACCTCCGGGACATCGCGGTTGTCAAGCAAATGCCGCTGTCAGGCGCGTACATCAAAAACAACCTCATCAACATCCGCCTGTACATCGCTCCGTATCCCGGCTTTGAGGGCGTTACCGTGGGGAGCTTCTCCCGTGCCCATATCCGGCCGTATATACTCTGGCTGTCCTCTCTAGGTATCTCCGGGGATAAAATAAACAAGGTACTGAAAACCATCCGCACAGCCTTATCGGACGCCGCCCTGAACGGCGTAATACCTGCGAACCCGTTCAACAAGAATGACAAGGCGTATCATAAAGAACGGGAACGGGGCATTCTTACCCCCGCCGAAACGCAGGCGCTGATAGCCTCTCCGGTGGCGAATATCTATCACCGGCTGCGGTGCTGCTGGCGGTCCGCTGCTCCATGCGGCGCGGGGGGTGTATGTGATTGAAAGCCTCCGCCAGCACGGGGATCCGGTGTCGGGAAAGTATTTTGACCATGCCATAAAACGGGAGCTTGAAAGTATCGGGATTACGCTGGAGCAGCAGAAAAGCCGCAACCTTGTTTTCACGGTGGCAGACAGAGTTTTGTCACGAATGGACGAATTGCGGGCATATCGGATTTAGAAACGGGGGCTGTCGCAGGTCAAAGCCCTAATACCATGAAGCGGTATACCCATGCGGATCAGGCGATTGATTTTGCGGAGATGCGGGAGAAGCTGGAAAGGGGGATTGGATGAGTGACAATATCGCTGTAAAAGTAAGGCCGTATAAAATACGGTGCACATCTATGGAGTTTGGGAATACGGAGGGGAATAAATCCTCATTTGAAAAAATAGGGAATAGTAAACCCTCAATTTGGTACTTAACCGTGATTTATACCTATCTGAAAATGAGCTTTAGCAAAGATGAAATTGTCCACACGGACAAATATTTGTTCTTGCAGGCTGATCGGTGGTTTGATATGTATTAGCCCCTACCCCCGCGCCATCTGCTGAACTTCATTGAGCGCCGGTAAAATATAATCGTTCCACATTTTCTGTTCATCAAATTTCTGCATGACATTCTCCACTATCTCCGGTTCATTGCCTTCGCTTTCTCCAATGCGGGTAAAACGTACTTGTCAAAAATCGTCTGCGTGGTGAATTTCTTGCGGACTAATTCAAGGATTTCGTCATTCCAGTCAAAGCTCTTTCCCTTCGGCTCTTGCCCGAATTTCTGTAACCGCATAATCCGGGGGAAAAGTCAGCCTTCCTCCATCTTATCGGTAAAGGCATATAGTCCGGCCTCATAGGTTCCCTTTTCGGTTTCCGTTTTTTCAAGAATGAATGTTCCCCGGTAATTCCGTTTGTGAAGCATGGCCATAAATGACAGGTTTTTCTTGCCGAAACAGTGGGGTCCATTAAAGTTTTTCGCGCTTGGTATTTCGCCGGGGTTCATGCGGTATTGTTTTTTTTACCCTTCCCGCCATATCCCCCCCACGGTCAGGAACGGCCAGCTTGAGCAGATACAGCTTATCACGGACAGCCCACTATCGTTACCTGAGCGTTGGGATTGGTGGGCTGAAGTGTTAGGCCGTATTGAGGATCGTTATTCAGATCAATTTATTTTTGATCATTATATATACCCCGCATTAATGGAAGCGCAAGCCAAGGCCAGAAAATAGAGAGTCTATAGATTATTTTATCAATAGGCTTTCCCGGTACTGTTCCGCAGGGGCTTCTTTTACTACGTCAACCACTTTGTTGTAGTTTTCTTTAATAACTTTCTCGATTTCGGTAATATCGGCCCTGAAAAATTCTTTACGGTCATTAAGCTTGTTTATACGGTTGGCGTAAAAATACTCATGGAGCTTTGATTCCAGTTCGGGAGCGTTATCCGAAAATACCATAGCGTGAACATCGAAAGTAAAGGGAACCGAGGCATCACTTAATTCGTCAACCCGTTCCATCGGCTCAAGGCGGCGCGTCATGCCTATCTTGTAGACACCATCCCCAAAGGCCCCGATATTTGATATGACATAGACATACCCGGCCTTGGCGTTTTGTTCCCGATAGTCAATGACTTTTTCCTCTTTTTCAAGGTCTGAAAAATGGCTTTGCGCTTCGGCGAGGTTTTGGGCTATCAGTTCCTTTTCTTTTTCATCGGTAGCCTTTTTCAGTTTTTGTTCCAGTTCTTTTATGGCGGCGCTAAAGTGTTTCCGCTCTTTGGCGATTTTCTCCCGTGCTTCCCTGATTTCCCGTTCAAGTTTCTGTTGTTCCCGCAGTTCCTCTCTGGCCCGTTTGGACTCTTCTTTTTCCTGTTCCTTCTTTTCCTGATATTCAAAGGCAAGATACAGTTCGTCAAGTTTCAAGTTTTTGTATGTTTCAGTTATTTCAGCAGACATCCTTATTCCCAATTTATTACACGTTTCAAATGATTTTTCTATACGCTTTATGCTTGCTTCAATATTGTTAAACTTCACGTTGTCCACGCAATAATCGCACTCATTATTAAATGAACGCAAAATCAGCTTAATCATATCATTGACCATTTTCCGGCCCTCTGATTCTTTTCCGTTATATGTCATGGTGGTGCTGCCGATTGCTGCTGTGCCATTTTTTATGAGTTCCTTTTGCTGTTCCCGTATTCTGTCAAGTTTCTGTTTATATTCATCGCTGGTCAAAAACTTGAATTTCGGCTCATATAAGGCGAATGATTCAAGCATGATTTTTTCATCTGTAACAAGTATCTCATTGGTTTTTTCTTTTATTTCTACGTCCAGTCGGTTTATTTTGTCATTTAATGCAACAATAGTATCATTGAGTATTATTTCTTTTTCCTGATACTCCTCTATTTTTCTTTTTACCGTTATGGCGTCCCGTGCTCCGATTTCGTCAATAAAATCCTGCAAAGATTTATTTTCATTTTCAATGGATTGTTTTGCTTGTTCAATGGAATTTTTCTCTTGTTCAAGAGCCGATATTTTTTGCTTGAATTCTTTAATCTTGAATACGTCTAAAACGCCCATGACATGCTCCTTTTTATTCGATTAACGCTTTATCTGCCAAAATTTCGGAATAGTTTCTCTCTATAATCCTGTAATCCACTTGCGCATAATTGGAATCATCATATTTTACCCAATAGGTATCTCCCAAACCGCCCGTAAAATTTTCCGGGGGATTGGCGATTATTCCCGGTCTTATATACCTTTTTTCAAGTCCGCCGTGAACGGTAACCCTATCACCTATGTTATAGTGTGTCCTTTCTTTTTCATTCCGGGCGATTAGTTCCCGGTGTGCCTTCATATCTATTTCAAATTTTAATAGTTGCTCCAGTTCCGTTTCTTCTTTAGTTGGCGGCAATGGCGGCATATATGTGGGCGGAGGTTTGAGGTTCATGTCCTTAATGTTTAAGCCGGATAATTCTACCATGTGGATGAATTCATTTTCGCTTATTTTGGTTATATGCAGCTTGTCGGCGGCTTCATTTTTATCCGATTCGCTGTTAGGGGTGTTGGTAACTAAAAATACTTTTTTATTAGGATAACTTTCTACAAAAAAATTGATGTATTTAACAAATGTACCGCCGAGCGCTTCAGCTATTTCTTGCATATCCTTTCGGCGCACCTTGGAAAAGTACCCGGTAAAGAAAAAGGCGCTGTTTTGAAACGGCTTGCCATAAGGGGCAAAATTAAACCCGGCTATGCTTGATTTTGGGTTTAACATCTTTTCAATATCAGCCTGACTTAATTCAACGCCGTCTTTTTCAATTTTGATAATCCGATCCCACCGGAAATGCCTATCTGCGTTTTGAACCACCGAAAAGGCAAGAAGCATTTCACTGTCGGATTGTTTTGGAATTATAGGCCGGATTGTCTTTCTGTCATTAACATCTTCATAGGTTAAAATAATATCGCCTGTCTGGGGGATATATTCAGAAAATTTGGATATGTCTAAATCATCCATCATCCAATCCCCCTTTATTCCGCTGATACCTGATCCAGAATACCCCTGATTCTCTCTAACTCATGGTTATATTTACCCGTCTTGTTATTTTCCTCTATTTTTTTAATGGCACTGACAAGAGGTTTGGCGTCAAACATTTTTTTTGTTTCATTGGGACATAAGTTGTTGACTTTATTAATAGCACTAAATGCCGCACTTATATGATTTTCATCTCCGAAATCAAAAAAACAAACCAACGCCCTTAGAGCGCTTTTAAGTGCCTGGGAAAAATTATTGTTTCCCTGAAGCACCGCCGTCTGGGTAAGCAGTACGCCCCCTTCAACATCCCTCATGTGCCTGTCAAGACTTTCAAACTTTCCCTTATATTCATTCTCAAGATCGGCAAACTTTCCCTTATATTCATCCAGTTCTATCTTTAACTTATCGAACCCATCCTTTAGCCCTTTTTCAAGGTTTTTTATCCGATCTTTGTACCATTCCCGGTTTATGTGGTTTAAGACCAACGGGAAAATAACACCCAGGACAGCAAAGGCCACGGTTATAACCAGTATAAGCTGGTCCCATGAGTGCTGATAGAAGCCCGTTACCAGATTGAACGCTTCCTGATAATCCATGGGAAAAATTTTACTATAAAAGTAGAAAAAAGTCTACGCCCCGGAAAAGGAATAATTTTACCTTTCCCGGTAAATTCCTTACATTCCGTGTTTTTTAACATGGTGGACTGCGCAAAACAGGGTAATCGAAATTCCTATCAGCACAATACCTAAAAACAACTGCATAATGCCCCCTACTTAAACCATCCGACAACGGTGTCCGCTATAGCAATAACGCCGACGGCTCCCGCAACGGTGGCGGCAATCTCAAATACCCTCATAACCTTGCTTTCCGGTTTCGGTATAGCTGCAACCAGCCTGTCAACGCCGCCTGCAATCCGCCGCAAAACCGCTTTATCTTCGGCGTCCATAATTTAGCGTACTACACCGGCAAGCCATTGGCAAGGGGAAAGTAGAAAAAAGTGGTTTCTCAATTGGCTGGAAAATTTTCTGTTTTGTCATGGTCAACATCTGCTCAATAACCGGAGCAGCCATGATATATGGCTTATATACGGAAACCGGGGGCGGCAGCGCTGTAGTTGGGGGGATCGTTTATACCGCCTTATGCCCTCTTGCTACGGTTTATTTTTTCAAGGAGCTTGTATGCAAATAGACGAAATCCAGGACGTAAGCGTCAAAATTCCCATGCCTAAAGAGTTAAGCGACCGCTGGGATCGCTTCACCTACAGCCGGGGGCTACAGCAAGGGTCCGCTCCTGCGCTCCCTGACGGTTCGATTCCGTTCATCCGCTCTTTTTAATCCCGTCAACAACCCAGGAGAGGATCACCTCAACACGTTTCCTGACTGCAGAGGGCATGTCGATTTTTGAGGAAATAAAGCCGGAAACCTCCGCCCCGGCGATGCCGTAGACAAGTATCCCCTCCGCGATGGGTTCAAAATAAAGCTGGATAATAAATTTTTCACGTTTTATGACCGGGATCACATAGGTCAGGTCTTTGTAATTGGTAAGGCTGTATAAAAATCCGTATTGATTTAAATTCATATCACCCCGGTAATATGAAGCGCCGAAATTTACATCCTTCAGGCGGATATAAACGGTCTCCGATGAAGGGATCGCATTTTTTGGAGGAGGGTCGCCCTGAGCGGATGTTCCCCTGGGGCCGTTAACCCGGTAGGCGTCCTCGAAAAGGGGAACAAGGGCATCCCGGGTAAACGAATGGTATTGGCGGCCCTTTAAGTCCCGGATATTACCCAATGCGTTATAGACATCAATAAGGGCCGCCTTTTCCGTTCCATGGGGTATAACCATAAGGGCTTCCATAAGCACCGCCGGCCGGCGGTCGGTAATCCCGCCTGAAATTTGCGGGTCCAAACCGGGGGCGGACAGGAGCCGGTATTGGGCGGGCCCTTCAAAGGCGGCGATGTATCCGCTTTCGGAAAAAATCTGATTTCTGACTTCCCCGTCAAGATTGGAAAAAATCCCGTCAAGGGAACGGGGTTCGCTGAAGACAGGGAAGGAACAGAAAAGAAACAAAAGAAGCAAAGCGGCTGTCTTCGGCAATTAATAGGCTCCCTTACCCCGCACCACAACCCCAAAGGTTTTATACAGAATCCAAAGATCAAGCCACACGGACCAGCTTTGCAGATAATAGGTGTCAAAGGCGACCCGCTCGGCATAGTTGGTGTCCGACCTTCCGGAAACCTGCCAGAGTCCGGTAAGCCCCGGTTTTACCGAAAAAATACGATCGAAATCTTCGCCGTATCTTTCAACCTCATCTTTAACCACCGGGCGGGGCCCCACAAGGCTCATTTCTCCCTTGAGGATATTGATTAGCTGGGGAAATTCGTCAAAACTGGTCCGCCGCAAAAAACGGCCGATGGCGGTCACCCGGGGATCATTTTTCAGTTTATGGGTTGCTTCCCATTCTTCCCTGACTTTTGGGTCAGACTCCAGCATGATCTCAAGCTGTTCCTCGGCGTCAACCGCCATGGACCTGAATTTATAGGCCTTAAAAAACCTGCCGTTGAGCCCAAGCCGGGTATGCCCGTAAAGCACCGGACCGGGTGAGGAGAGCTTTACCAGCAGGGCAAAGAACAGGAGAAGGGGCAGGATGATAATTCCCCCCGCAATCACCAGGCTCAGATCAATGAACCGCTTAACCCCCAGGTTCCAGAACATTTTCAGCTTCTGGCTGCTTGCCAGCCCAAGGATGCCGTCAAAATCACGTATGGACATCCAGATATTGGTTGTACCGAGAAAATCGGGGATGAGCACATTATACCTGAACGCCGAAACCGAGTAATTTAGAAGATGGGCCAGCGCTTTGGCTTCCATTTTTGGCATGGCCACAATGGCCATCTTGATATTGTACCGTTTTACCAGTTCAGGGCCGATACCGGTATCGTGAATAATGGGAATTCCCTGGTATTCATCGCCCCTGGCAGGATCATCATCCAAAATGAGAACCGGCATATAGCCAATCCGGCTCTTTTGACAGCGGTCCGCCACCATGCGGCCCGTACTGCCGCATCCAAAAATAACCGCCGGTATTCCCCCCAGTTTGGTCCTTCGCAGGATTGCCCGCATACAGGAACGGCAGAACAGAAGAATGATGGTTGAAAAGGCGAAACTGACGATAAAAGCTATGGAAATAGGATCAAATTCCTGGTCTTCAATATACCGGGAAACAATGATACCCCCATGGACCATAAGGGAACTGATACAGAAATGCCGCAGTTCATCCGCCGGCGCCTGGGATACCCCGGGGTACAGATGGGCTATCCAAAACACCGCAATAAACAGCGGCAGGTAGGGCCAATAGGTAACAAAGGATTTAAAGTTAATGGCGCTCAAATTGTAGAGGTTGACTATAAAGAAACCAACGCCGAATGAAAGCATCACCCCCAAAAAATCGGCAAAAATCATGGCGGTGGCGGTGAGGGCGGAACTGGTCCGGTGATATCTGGTGCGGTACCAAATATCGAATTCGATTAAAGTCACCTTAATATAATGCAGGATAATGGAAAATCTTGCAAGATTCCCCGGGACCGCCTGCGCCGGGAAGGCCGATGGTGATGATCATGGAAAGATCCTTACCCCCAGCGTGACAATAAATGTCGTCGTCTTGGGGTAAGAGGGTGTATCCACAATGGAAGCGGTGTGCGCCCTTCCTGCCCAATCCGTATAGGCTGTGCCGGCCGGTATGTCAATGTCGGTAAAGTATGAAAATACAACCCCGGCCTCACCGAATAGAGACACCGGCGCCCTGGCAAAGCGGTATGTGCCCCCAACCTTTAAGACATGCTGCCATTGGTATGCGCCGTCTTCCAAAAACCATTTCCTGAGTGTGTCCTTTGAGCTTCTCCCTTTTGGATCAAGTTCCGACCAATAGGAACTGCCGTCCACCGGATGGGGGCCGAAGTCCGCGCCGTGGCGTATCATCTGATACTGGAAGTGTAGTTCGGTTGAAAGGGCCGGTTGTGTTTCAAAGCGGAAGAGTACCTCGTCAGAATTCGGCGGCAGATAATAGCCCAGGCCGCGTCCGTTATTCACATAGTTTGTTTCCATATAATTATCACCGTACCATGGCAAATCATTGCGCCGCTGGTGGGTGTAGGTATAGGGCTCAATTTTGGTATAGCGCAGCGACATGGTTGCAAAGGGCAGCCATGGAAAATTCCACGAAGTACCCGCCTGCAGCGCGAACATCATCCGGTCTTTTTTGAACAGGTCCAGGATATCTTTGACATTCAGTTCGTCGGCGAAACCGGAAAACCATATTTTGAACAGTCCCGGCTGTTGATAACGTATGCTGGCAAACAGCGCAAGATTGTCGTTGTCGCCGATGTTGTTTTGGTAAAAATAATTGTCTATCAGCGGAAACAGGTAGCCCAGCTCGAACCGTTTCGGCCACACCGAAGTGGTGCCAAGGTCAAAGTGAAAAAAATTTTTGTAATCAAATTCTATCATGGAAGCGGAGAAGGCGTTTTGGAATACCGCCGAAGCGCCCTGCAATCCGCCGCGATCCGGGCTGAATTCCAGTACACCGGTGATGGTGGAAAACCTGAACCAGTCGGCAATATAAGCGGTCGCTTCCAGAGCCAGGAAGGGCATGGCAATTTGATTCAGGACAAGGGAGCTGCCTGAGTCCATTGCAGCCCACTCCCGGTCCACTCGTCCAAAGCGCCAGGAAATAATATCATTCAACACCGAACCGGATATTTCGGCAAGCGCCGTGTAACTGCCGGACAATTCATCGGGCCATGCCGTAGCGCCGTCACTTGAAATATTGTTTATCGGCGAAAGCCACATATCCCAGCGTTTGCGGTAGGTGTAGGGGAAATATGCCAGGGGCTCGCTGTGGGTTTTGAGAAGGGGATTGTAGGACTTGTATTCGTCAGTAGTGTAGTCGACAGGGCCTGGTGCACTGTAAAACGGATAGTCGCCCGGATCGGGATTTTCGGGAAAACCATCGTAGAAGGCGTAATAATAACCCAATACCCGCCGCGGTGAGCGCAGTATGACGCCTTCCAGATCCACACTGAAGGATAAACTATTACCGATATCAGCACGGGCGGTCACTTTGGGCCGGATTTCTCCTGCCCACGCGTTATTTTCATTCTGCGTCGAAAGGGCGCCCGCTGCGCTCACGTCAATATCAAAATCTATTTCTCCGTACAGGGGTACTTTTTTTGTATTGCTTGCATTGTGCCCTACACTAAAGGAAAGGCTCTTGAAATCAAAGCCGTCGGTTTCCCGGTTGCGGTATTCGTTTTGCGCCTCCTGTAGAATGCGGCGTTCCGCGTCGCTTAGGGAAGACAAATCCGCGGAAAGGATTTCATTGACTGCCCTGAGGATGACGGCGCGGGAATAGGGGCGTGCACCGGAAAGGGGCGCGCATAAGCCCCGCAATTGGGCCTTATCAAGGATGCGGTATACCGGGGCATCCACCGGAACCGAGGTATGGGTCTGCGCCGCAACAGGTGACAGGGCAAGGGCTATACCAAGCAAATATACAATAAGTTTTTTCATATTTTTTCTCCATGATTTTAATTATAGCACATTCTTGGCATTTATTATCAGCATTTGCAGACGATTTTCTATATTTGCAAAACTGGTGTCGGGATCGTAATCCAGGGGCAGAATCTGTATGGCAGGGTACAGTTCCTTAAGGCGTTTTACCACGCCGCGCCCGCCGATGTGGTTGGGCAGGCATCCGAAGGGCTGTAAGAGGATGAAGGATTTTACCCCCGCCTCTGCGTTGTGCATGATATCCGCGGCGATCAAAAACGATTCCCCCGAACAGAAGGAACGGTGAATTACGGGGTCGCTGATGTCCGCAAGCTGGGGCAAGCGCACACTGGGTGTAAAAAGCGGGTGCTTTACCGCAGCGCGCTCCATGATACTGATAACCGCGTTAAATGTACCGTCCACCACCCGCGCATGCAGCGCTTCGGACAGTTTGTGATGCACATGAAAGTCTTTTATTTCCGACAGGGTGTGCATATACATGAGTTGGCGGTATTCATCATACTGAAAGGGGAGGGCAACTTCCATGTTATTTTTTTCAAGGTAGCGTTCAATATGAAAATTTGCCCCGCCGTGATGGTTCAGCAGAAATTCGCCGGTGATAAACACCAGCGGTTTTGGCCTTGTCCGGTCATAGCTGATTGCGCAAAAAGCATTGATGGCTTTCTTGAACGCATTCAGGGACGCAATAAATCCCCGTTCCTGCATACGGCTGGTGATATGGGTGACATTTTCTTCAAAGACCCTGTCGGTTTCCCCCGGATACAGTTCGTAGGGGCGGATTTTACGGCGCAGGTTTTCAAGAATGTCCGCCATGATAAGACACCACAGGGTCCGTGCCTGAGAGAGCAGTCCGAACTTGTAACCCGGATGCATATCCTTGTGATCAAAAAAGTCGGTTGTCACAATCGGTATCTGCGGGTAGCCGGCTTCGTCAAGGGCCTTTCGCACCAGCACCGCGTAGTTGGTCAGACGGCAGTCGCACTGGGTCTTTGCCATACCCACCACCACATCGTCCGGATTGTAGGCGCCGCTTTTGAGTACCGACAGTGACTCGCCGATGATCATTTGCGCGGGAAAACAAATGTCGTTATGCACGTATTTTTTGCCCAATTGTATCGCGTCTATGCTGCCCATGGGCAGCGGCTCCACACGGAAGCCCTGTTTGCGAATTACGGCGGTGAGGATTTGCGCCATTGCGTGGGTGCAGTTGGGAATCAAAATTGTTTTTACGCGATCCTGTTTGGTAAACTTAACGGCAAAGGGATCGGGTAAAGCCCGCACCGGCGCTGCTTCTTTTTTCCGCCGGGTACGCACGGTTTCCACAAAGGAATTGACCCGTATCCGCAGGGGGCCTGTGACATCGCTTTCATCCAGTTTGAGGATGAGCGGCGCCTTACCTGATATGTCGTTCATCAGGCGGCAGACTTCATCGGAGAGCACCGCGTCATGGCCGCAGCTAAAGCTGACGATCTGCACATACTCCAGGTTCGGATGCTTTGCCGCGATCATGGCGCCCGCAAGGATACGCGCGTGGGAATTGATAATGATGTCGGGCCGCGTTTGCGTAAGATCTGTTTTTTCTATACCCGGCAGTGAATCCAGGGTCAACACGGGGATGCCGAGATTGGTAAAGTAGCGGGACAGACGATGATTGATCAGTTCATCGTTTTGATAATGCCGCGCCGCAAGCACCACCGCAAAGGCGCCGTCCTTTTCCACCTGCTTTAAGATTTTAGATCCCTCTTCAACAAGCCCGCTCTTGAAGGATTTAAGCGCGCTGTCCCCGGCGCGGATCGCCTTTCGGGTGAGAGAAGCCTTTACGCCGTAGGTATCCCGCATGTAGCGGCAGAGCTGATAATCGCGGTCGCGCTTCTTGAACCAGTGGAACATCGGCGTGTCAAAGGGAAGGGAATAGCGGGCAACGGGGTTGTCGGAATAGCCGATGACAAGGGGGTAGCCCTTGACGACGGAACAGGTATAGGTGGATCGCTCCTCGGTGTTTTCCGTGGGCTGATGGTTTATCATCGGCATAAAGATGCGGTCAACCCCCTGTTCGGCAAGATCGTGGATATGCCCGTGGGCGAGTTTTGCGGGAAAGCACACGGTGTCGGATGCGATAAACTGCAGGCCCTTTTCAAAGAGCTGCCGGGAACTGGGGCGGGACAGCTTAACCGTAAAGCCCAAACTCGTAAAAAAGGTTTTCCAGAACGGCATGGTTCCCCAAAAATCCAGCGCCCTTGGCAGCCCGATAGTAAGGGGGCGTGAAGCGGTGAGCAGCGGCGCGGGGTAATCGGCGAACACCCTTTCCGCACGGGCGGTGAAAAGGTCGCTTACCTTGTCCATCTCCGTTGTCATCTGCTGCACACGCCGTTTCAGTTCAGCAGCATCCTTGCCTTCATCGACAATTTCTCCCCGGGTACAGCGGTTACCGGTTACCCAGGTGAGGCCGTTGGAAAAGGTCACCAGGGTGCGGTTACAGTTGTTACTGCAAAAGGTACACCTGACATTTGATTTTTGCGTATAGTCAAAGGACGGCATCGCGTCCAGCCCGATAAAGCGGCTCTGCCCCGCGATACCGTGGGGGGATGTGTAGCCGTTTTCCATAATATGCCGCCTGGTCAGGAGCGCGATGCCGATGGCGCCCATTTCGCCGGGGTAGGGGGCGCGCACAATACGTTTGCCGGTGTACTGTTCCAAAGCGCGGAGTACGGCGTCGTTTTTGAAGGTGCCGCCCTGGGCCACAATCACATTGCCCAGGCTTGAAAAATTCGACATGCGCACTACTTTTGTAAACACATTTTCGATTATTGAACGGCATAAACCCGCCATGATTTCATCGGGGGTTTTGCCGTTCTTTTGCTCAGTGATAATGGTACTGGTCATGAACACCGTACAGCGGCTGCCCAGCACGGCGGGATTCTTTGCGCGGAACGCCGCGTCCGCAATATCGCTCACCGGTATTTTGAGGGTTGACGCAAAGTTTTCCAAAAACGATCCGCAGCCGGAGGAACAGGCTTCGTTCAGCGTGATGTTGGTGACAATATCGTTGGAAATCGTGATGGCTTTCATATCCTGTCCGCCGATGTCAAGGATAAAACTTACCCCCGGAACATATTTTTGCGCGGCGGCGGCATGGGCCACGGTTTCCACCGTGTGATAGTCCGCGCCAAAGGCCTTGTCAAAGAGCAGCTCGCCATAGCCGGTGGTGCCCAGGGCCAGCACCTCAAGGGTAATGCCCTCATGGTCATACCTTTGCTTCATCGCGGCAAGCGCATCCCGCACCACCCGTAAAGGGTCGCCGTGATTATTTGAATAAAAACTGTCGATAACGTTTTCGTCTTCATCAATCAATACAAACTTGGATGTGGTGGAACCGGCGTCGATACCCAGATATACCCGCAATGTATCGCCCCGCATTGCCTTATGATGAGGCGGCGCCGCCATTTTATGGGTACGCTCAAAATCCGCCCGCTCTTCCGGTGAGCTGAAGTATTCGTTTTTGGTATCCCCTGTTTCTTTATGCAAGGTATCATTCAGGATGCCCAGTTTTTCAATGGCGTCCTGTAGCGAAAAATTCTGGGGGACATCCGCGAACATCTCTTCTATGGAAAGCGCAGCCCCAAGCGCCACCAGGGTTTCGGGATTTTTGGGGCGGATACTGTCCCCGCTTTTAAGCGCAAGCCGTTCTTCAAATACCCTGATAAGGGTGGGGTTAAAAGTGAGGGGCCCGCCTTCAAAAATAATCGGGCTCTGTATCTCAAGCCCCTGGGCAAGCCCGCCTATGGTCTGCTTGGCAATGGCGTGAAATGTGGAGAGCGCAATGTCTTCGCGCAGGCCCCCCTGGTTGAGCAGGGGCTGAATGTCGGTTTTTGCAAATACCCCGCAGCGCCCGGAAATGTCGTACACCGACGTACCCTTTGCCGCAAGGGCTTCAAATTCTTCCACCGGAACGCGCAGCAGTTTTGCCACTTCGTCGATGAATGCCCCGGTGCCCCCCGCGCAGTTGCCGTTCATGCGCATATCGCTTGCGATAAGGCGGTTCGTTGTTTTGTCATGGTAAAAGAAGATGAGCTTGGCATCCTGACCGCCCAGTTCCACGGCAACCTTTGCCGCAGGGTACAGGTTCCGCACGGCAATGGCGTTTGCCGCCACTTCCTGCACATAGGGCACGCCGATGGCATCGGCAGCCGGCTTGCCCCCTGACCCGCAAACCGCGGCGCGAAACACCGTATCAGGGAACTCTGCGTACAATTCCCCTAAAAGGCTGCGCAGGGTTTCTATCTGATAGGCATTATGCCGCCGGTAACGGGAAAACAGGAGATTTTTGGTTTTTGGATCAACCGCAGCAACCTTTACCGTTGTAGAGCCAATATCGAGTCCAAGCAAAAGCCGCAGATTGGTATAATTCATCCTGTGCATATTCAATCTAACTGTTTCCTGAAAATTAATCAACTGAGGCAGTTCCCAAAAGAGAAATTTATTAACCACGGACCACACGGACCACACCAAAAAGATCATTTAGTTCGTGTTCGAACCGAAGGTTCGCTTTGTGTGGTGCTGCCCGTAGGGCAGCTTGTGGTTAAATTCTTAATTCTTCTGTTACACCCGTTTCCGTTCCGCAATGATGCGTACAATGCGGCTCTTGAATTCCTCTTTTGAAAATTGCTGTACATGATTTGTGAATGGTACTCTGTCAGAAAACTGCGCTTCCATTGTTTCAAACCTGTCCATGGCCTGTACCAGAGCGGCAGGGGTCTGTTCGTCAAAGAAGATGCCGGTGATGTTTTCCTTTACCGTGTCCAGCACGCCCCCTTTCCGGTAGGCGATGACCGGGCAGCCTGCGGCGTTGGCCTCAATGGGAACAAGTCCCAGGTCCTCAATACCGGGGAAGAGCAGGGCCTTTGCCTTGGAAAAAAGCGTACCCACTTCTTCATCGGATATTCTGCCTGAAAAACTAATCAGTCCTGATTTTTCATATTTCTTTTTGTCTTTTTTCCCAACCCCGGAACCGGCAACCACTAATTTTCTCCCCGAAGCGATGCAGGCTTCAATGGCAATGTCCGCCCGTTTATAACCCACAAGCTGCCCGAAAAAAAGGTAGAAATCTTCCGGCCTGCGTTCCAGGGGAAGGAACTTTTCAATTGCGGCGGGGCCGTAGACCACCTCCGCGTCCCGGTTATAATACCGTTTGATCCGTTTGGCAACGTAGCCGGAATTGGTAATGAACCGGTCAACAAGATTTGCCGAACTTACATCCCAGAGACGCAGGCCCGGGATCAGACGTTTCATAAAAAAACGGACCAGAGGATTTGCCCCCCGGAAATATTCATGGTACATGTCCCAGAGGTAGCGCATGGGACTGTGGCAGTAACAGATATGGTACGCATCAGGATTCGGGATAACCCCCTTGGCCGGTCCCGCCTCGCTTGAAATAATAAGATCGTAGTCCTGCAGGTTAAATCCGTTAAGGGCATTGGGCATGAGGGGCATATATTTTTGATAGAGTTTTTTTGAGAAGGGGAGTTTTTGTATATCTGACGTGTACACCCGGTGGGAATTTATCAGCGGCGAAACAGAGCGGGGATTGTAGACGTGGGTGTAAATATCGGCCTGGGGGTAAAGCTCAAGCAGGGCTTCAAGCATTTTCTCACCGCCCCGCATGTTTATGAGCCAGTAGTGGATGATTGCGACTTTCATGATACGGCTCCTGTCAATTCACGCAGAATAACTGCGGCGGTTTTTTTGAAGGTATATTTTTCCCGTAAATCATCAGGCAAAACAATCCGCTCCGGTTCTTTATTAAACAGTAAGGAAAGGAGTTTTTCCTTCATATCTTCGCTGTTACCGGCCTGGAAAAAAGTTACCGGAAACCCATCGTATATTTCCCGGAGCACCGGAATATCGGAAATGAGCGCCCTTGTCCCGCACACCATGGCTTCAAGCGGCGGAAGACAAAATCCTTCGTAGAGGGAAGGCTGAACCAGCAGGGCGGCTTCTCCGAGCAGCCTTTTTAGTTTTTCATCGGAGATAAATCCGGTAAACTCGACAATAGAACTGTCAGCGCTTTCAAGCTGTCGCAGGATTGCCGTATCCCGGGACCGGAAATTATCCCTGCTCCCCACAATGATCAATTTAGACTTGAGCCCCGCTTCCCGTGCGCGGAAGAATGCCTCAAGCAGACACCAGAGCCCCTTGTGTTTCTTGATGTTTCCAATAAAAAGAATGGTATCCTTTTTTTCAGGAACCGGCAGCCGATTCAATAAATAGGGCTGTATGGCGCTGTGGGTGACTATGACCGGAATCCTGCTGCGGGAATAGTATTCGATCCTTGATTTTGAGAATTGCGAAACGGTGAAGATTTTTTTTGAACGCCTGAATGCCCGGCGGTAAAACCACATCCGCATGGCAAGCCCCATTTTCGAGGTGAGTTCCGGCATGTCGGGAAAAATAATATCGTGGATAGTGGTGTAGACAGGGACGGTAATACCGGAAGGGATGTTGAAGTAGGGGGAATAGTACAGGTCTGTCTGGTTGATTTTTTTTACAATGTTATGCGGAAAGGCGCAAAGTTCCCGCATTGAGAAGGGCTTTATGGTACAGGCAATGAGGGCGGCATTTTTATGCCCGGCGGTAATCGGTGCCAATTTCTCCTCGTCTCCGATCAGCAAAAAAGTGTGGGGTGAATCTAAAAAGCGGGGGAGGCATTCACGAAGGTATACGCCGATGCCGCTTGCGTTAAGATGCCGGCAGTCTATGGTGATAGTCATAATACATCGTTACACATGGAGCGCGCCTTTGTCCAGCAGGAAATCTATCAAATTCCGGCGTTGTACACCCTCTTTGTTGTAATCCCAAAGCGTATCCAGGGAAAGCACAAACTTTGGGTAATTATCGTGTATCCCCAAGAGCGGGGCAAACTCCCGTTCGACCACCGCGCTGTCGGCCAAAAGATAGCATACTTGAATGTATGCTTTTTGCTCGCGATACTCTGCGATAAAATCAACTTCCATTTGATTGAATTTACCGATACTTACCGTAAAACCGCGGCGCTTTAATTCCATAAATACAACATTTTCAAGCACACCGGAAACCGTATCGCTTCGATAACCCTGCATTGCACTCCTTAATCCAAAGTCCTCAAGGAAATATTTTTCCAGCGTTTCAAGATGCCGCTTCCCTTTTATATCGTAGCGGCGAACTTTTCGGATAAGATACGCCTCTTCCAAGGCCCCAAGATAATTATAGACAGTCTCTACGCTCAACCGGCGGCCCTGATTCTTTAAAAAATTGCCGATGGTCTTTGCAGAAAAAATATGACCGATATTATCCATGATAAACATAACGATGCGTTCAAGCAATTCCGCATCCCGGATGCGTCGCCGCGTGATTACATCTTTGAGCATTATCGAATTAAATATATCCATCAAATACGGGTACACCGCATCGGTGTTGATATTCATCTCGTGGATGCCCGGTAACCCGCCGAACCGTAAAAAATCTGTAAACTGTTGTTCGCGGCTTTTCCCCTCATTTTCGCCGAAAACTTGAGTAAATTCCAAAAACTCACGGAACGAAAGCGGGTATACCGGAATTGACACAAAACGCCCTCCAAGCAGGGTGCTCAAATCTCCCGATAAAAGGCTTGCGTTTGAACCGGTGATGTAAATATCACAGTCAAAATCCACCCTAAAAGAGGCAACCGCCCGTTCCCAGTCGCTTATGTACTGCACCT
>BOBW01000004.1 GCA_026002595.1 Spirochaetia bacterium
CGGATCATTTGCGATGGTTACATACGGTAGTATCAAATGCGAAAGCATTTATTCTTGGAACATATCATGGTTTGGATGCGACCCATTTTCAGGCATACCTGGACGAATTTTGCTTCCGCATGAACCGGCGGTTTTTTGCTCCACAGCTTTTTGACCGGCTTTTGTGTGCCTGTTCTTCTACCTCAACCATTACTTACAAAAATCTTGTGGAGACATCTTGATAGTCATAAAAAATAATATACCGTGCTATGCGGCATTATCGTGCGTGTTTTTACCATACGGCATTATAATTATCATCCCAACTACTGCGTAGAAAATCTCTCACATTAAAAATGGGCAAAGGATCCCCGCTTCCCTCAAAATAATTCACCCCATGCACAAAGGCATCCAGGCGATCCGGTGAATCTTCCCCGGGTACCCAGGTTGTAAGCTCGTCCATGAGGGCGGTCAAGTCATTGCCCCTGACAAGATGAATTCTTCCATGGTTGCTTGCCTGGCTTGCGGGCATGGCGCGGGTCTCTTTGTCATTCACGGCCCGGACTGAATCAATGGGGCAGGTGATCCCCGCATCCTTTAATACCATTTTCACCATGTCCCCGCCCTGGTTGCTTTCATATAGGACGCGCCCGGCCCTGTACCGCTCAACGGCCATTCTTGCGGCGTGTCCCCACTCATGGGGCTGGGCAATACGGGAAAGGTCATCAATGATGTAATAGTGATTTTTATCCGGGCTTTGCACTTGCCCGGCGGCCACATGGTCCGGGGCTTTGCCCTCTGCCAGTACGATGATCCCGGTATGATTGCTGTTTTTGTTTGCGCTTGCGGCGGGGTCTACGGCAACAATGATCCGGTGTATATCTTCAGGCGGCGGCAATGCGTCAACGGTGTCCCGCTGCAATACTTCGCGGCGGAACAGGGCATTCGGATTATCATCCAAAATATCCCCGTTCAATTCTTGCAAGCCTAAACGGGTTCCCTGGTACTGCGTGATTATCGCGTCCATAAACACCGGGGAAAGATTGCCCGCGTTCTCTACGGTTGCCCCTACCGTTACCACGGCGGCGGCCGTCCCGTCCCGGTTCTTTTTGGTTTCCAGTTCCCGGCAAAGGCGGGTAGGCTTCGGGGTGGATGTAATCAGGGCAAGGGGATTGTCCCCCAGGCGTAAACCTAAAATCAGATTGTCATAGGTTTCCTGGGGGTACTGGTATTTATGTATCTCATCGAACCAAATGAAATCGCTTTGCGCCCCCCGGCTTAGTTCGGGTTCTGACCCGTAGAAAAAACTTGTTGCCGCCCCATTAGGCCAGAGCAACTTTTTTTCAGTCGGTCGGTATTCCGGCCTAAACCACGGGGGGCAGCACGCCATGATCCCGGATTCCCCCTTTACCTGAATATCCCGGACCTCTGCGGCGGTGGCAGCGCATAGGCTTGTATACCGGTATCCCTCGTGCTGGATTTTCTCTATGAAAGTTTGCGCGCCTGTGCGTGTCTTGCCCCAACCCCGGCCGGCACGAACCACCCACATGTAACACCCGGCCCGCCCCCACTGGTCCGGGGCTAGCTGGCTTTCCCGTGCAAAGAAAGGCCAGTGATATAAAATCACCGCCTTGTCCCGCTGCGATAGTTTTCCCAGGGCGGCGATCCGTTCTTCTATGGGCAGTGCCCGCAGTTCTTCAAGGTTTATCATGGAGTACCATCCTTTCAAGCTCTGCGGCGGCTGCGGCGGTATCGAATGACACAGCCCCGGACAAGTCTGCGGTCAAGGTCTGTGCAGGGCGGCCGTCAGTACGGTCTATCAGGTATTTAATACAAACCGGATCCCCTCCAATGGCAAGTTCTACCAGCTTGTCCACTACCTGGACCTTTGCGGCGGTGTCTCCCCGCTTTTTATTTAGCGCCTTTACGATCAAGTCGGTCATGGCAAGCCCCTTCTTTGGCCGCCCTGCCCGGTTTATATTCTGCGGATTATCCGCAAACCCTCTCGCCATTTATTGATCCTCCGTTGTTTTACTATTCGGATTTTTCTGCCGTTTTTTTGGCATGGGGGGAAGTATCGGCTTCCCCGTTTTATGATACCGCTTCAATAGGCGCTCCATGGACTGCCGCTGCTTTTTGGTTGCTTTGATTTTCATCAGAACACCCCTTCGGCTTCCCATAAAGCCCGCTGTTCCTCGCTGTCATAAGGTCCGGTTTTTGTGGTTTCGGTTACGCGGTTACAAGAATTCTCAAATTTCATATTAGTCTCTTTAAGATTTCTCTCGTGAGAAAGTAATTGAAAATTCAGGTTTTCTTGTAACCGCGTAACTTTTCGTAAAAATACCCTCGTTGCTTTTCCGTCAATTTTTTTGACAGTTTCAAAAATTCTCCGCTTTTCAAGCTCATTTGTGAAGGATTTTGCTTTCATCGGCCTTCTAATCCCCTGTTGAAATTCGCAGTATTCCTCAAATTTGGTGTAAAATGCCGTTTTTGGTTCATAGTCTGCCTTGGTAAAGGCTTCGGAGTCCTTTAAGAACTGCCCTATTATGTCCTGGCTGTCAAAATAGTCCGCTGTTGCCATGTCGATTGCCTTGCATGGCGGCATTTTGCGCCCATTAGCGTAATATTTCACCGCGTACTCAATGAACAAATTGAGGATTTTCCCATATTCGGGGATAAATCGCGCCTCTATGCCCTCATCCTTGTCATCAATATGGGCATTGAAAGGGACCAGCCGAAAACGCCGTTTTTCGCTTTCTCCAAAGGAATCAATGGGAATTTTGTCATTGCTGGATAAAAAAAGCTTGCACTTTAACTGGCAATCATAGCCTTTTTTCCCCTTCGGCTCGACGTGCACGAAGTCCCCGTTTCCCGCGATAGACTTCAATTCGTCCAGGTTCAGCCTGCCCTTGTCGGCCTTAAGGTCATAGAGAATAGCCACCCGCCGCCCCGGCAGCCCCTCCTTGTCAAAGCGGGATTGTCCGCCGTTTTCCTTGATGACCAGGCTGCGGGGCAAGGTTGTTGCGTATTTTCCTATGACATTCGCCAGGGTGCGCAGCAGCGTCCCCTTGCCATTGGAGCCGCCCCCGTAGAAATTGATTATCCGGTCGGTAGGATGGCCAAACAAAGCAACGCCGCAGGCGGTCAGCAGCCAGGCCAACAATTCGCCATCTTCACATGTTACCCACCGCATAAACTTCATAAATTCCGCGGGCTCCCCATCCTCTGGTTTTGCGACAGTGCTCATGGTGAATAAATCATCAGGGCGCCCCGTACGCCGGGCTCCATCGGTAGAGACAGCGATGCCGGCACAGTTGATCAGCGTGTCATCTGTGTCCAAGTCCGCCGGCAGGATGGCAATCCCCGGCTCATGGGTTAAGGATTCAATAACTGATTTCTTACAGGGGAGATCGCAGAATTTCCGGTACTCTCTGAATGCATCGTTCTGGTCCGCCGGATTTATGCGGCTGATTAAGCCAAGCAGTAATTGCTCATACGCGCAGAGGAGTTGATATAAGGCCGCTTCGGCATGATCCCCCTGAAAGGCCCCTGTGTCGCTGTTGTATATCAGCCATTCATGGGAAGCGGTATGCACCAACAGGCCAGCAGTTCCCCCGGCTATCCATTTGCTCAGCCCGCTATGGGAAAACAGATTAAGGCTCAATTTATCGTTTATCATGAATGAGGAAGGTTCATTCTTTTGTGCCAGGTCAATAAGCGGTTTAGCAAGATTTTTTATAATGTTCATGCTGCACCGCTTGCCCTATAGGATGCCAGCTTTTCTTCCACGCTTCGTCGTTTCGGCGCCGCCGGTTCCCCTTCCGGCAATAAAAAGAGCGCTAAAAGCAGCGTTGCCTTGTAATAGGCTCTTTCAAGGTCTCCCCCGTCCAGGGCAGCGGCAAAATCTTTCAAAAGCAGATCCCGGTACATTGCAGACTGACTTAATTTGAAGGATGATCGGGGTTCCCCCGGTTTCCGTTTGAGCGGCTTCCAGTCATTTACTATGCCTAGGGTACTTTCAATATCTTGCGCTATCTCCCGGAAATGCTCTTTATCGCAGGGTACGCCCAGGAGTTCTGCGGCCATATCGTAAATATCCCCGTGAGCCCTGCAGGCGAAGCAATGAAAGTGGTCATCATAAACCATGCAGGACGGGGAGTTGTCTTCATGGAAGGGGCAGAGGATTGTTCCGTATTCATTTGGGGTTATGCCCTTCGTTCTTATGAACTCTCGGAGGCGGGTTTTAATGGGATTCATATGCGCCCCCGGTACTTTTTGGTAACAGTGACCGAATGCCTCAGAATCGCCCCTGCCTCATAAAAAATTTTCATGGTTACAATGCCGTCTATAACGGTTCCCGCTTCGGCTTTGGTATCCTTTACGGCTTTGTAAAAGGCCTTTGACATCGTGGCGTTTTGCGGTATACTCGTATTAGGTTGTTTTTTGTTTCTGCCCCCCGTGCTGCCCAGGCCGGGGGTGTTTTTTTGTTTACGCGTTACCGGACCCCCGCAAGAATCAGATCCGCCTTGGCGCGTATCTCATAATCCGCCGACTGCTTGCCCCTGAAGATAAAGGCTTCCAGTTCGCCCTGTTTGAAAAACACCTTTCCCCCGGTGGGCTTGTAATGCGGTATACGCCCCAAGTGACAGAGTTTGTAGATATATGACTTTTTAAGTCCCGTGAATTGTGCCGCATCGTCAACAGTAAGCGGCTTTTGTAGTGCTTCCATTGCTTCTCCTTTGCCCGGTTTTGCCGGACAGGGAAAGGATGGACTTTATTTTTCTTATAACCGTTCTTATAAGGAACTTATAAGGATTTACTGCCTAGACTTTTGATAAGATTTTTTAGATATTTATATTCTTTGTCCCATTTGTTACTTTTTCCTTTTCGCACAGATTCAAGATCACTCCATGATTGTGATAAATGTTTAGTATTAAACACTTTTTCCACGATTGACCATTCATTTTTAGACCTTTCAAATTTTCTGTTTTGTAACATCCCAAAGTATGCCGCAAGCATTAAGTTTCCCCCCTTTTTATCATTCCATACAAGCCCGGTTGGGGTTTCCGTGATGTATTCGCCTTTTTTAAGTGTAGGCAGGTGTGTTTGAAACCCATAGAAATATGATTTATTAAATAAATCCTCTTCTGGCCTTGGCTTCCCTACCGATAGGATAGATTCATCTGTCCCGCCATCTTTTTTTTCTATACCCGCCGTGTCTGGCTCTGCGTTTATCAAGTCTAAGAATTCATTTTCTCGGGTATAATCACGTTGCAGAAATAACGGACCGTGAGAATATATATCACCTTTACATTCTCGATCAATCTCGCCCCTAGCCTCTGCCTTGTCAATTTTTCTTTGCCGTAGACGGCTTAGTACATCTTGAATAAAAATATCACCCTCCAGACGTTCAGCCCTCTCTTTGGCTTGTTGCTTTTCCATTTCTTCAATTTTTTTTTGCCACCATGTCAAAAATTCGTTTTTTGTCATACCGGGTTTGATAAGATTGGAGAGTTTTTCATATTTGCATTGAATATTTTCAAGTCCCTCTTCTTCCAAAAATTTTTTTAAGTTGTCCTCGCCTTCAAAAAAATATATCATGCCATTTTTATAATACTTGATATCCATTTTCTCTAAGTCAAACATATTACCCCCTTAACCCTTTTCCATTGCCAACTGGGTAAGTATATCTACAGGTTTTTTACGTGGGCAGAAAGGCATATTTTCAGACAGCTTTTTAATATTTTGTTGGTATTGTTTTGCCGCATCGGCAAGCTCTTTGAATTGTGCGTCTAAATCTACTGGTTTCACTTCTTTAGCAAATTCTTGGGAAAATGCAAATATTTCTTTGCGCTTTGTATCTAATGCTTTTTCATATTCTTTTTCATAATCATTTGTCATGTTATATCCGCTCCCTTAGTCCTATTCAATCCCAATCGCCGGTAACCCGTTCACCGCTTCCCGCTTTGCCTTATCAGGGCTTTGGTTGTTCGCCCTTATTCCAGCCCCTGAATATACCCTCTGTAACCATATCCCGGCCCATGCCCGTTCTATGGCCTCCCGTGTCTGCTTCCCGCTATCCTGTGCATACCCCAGGGTGACCTTGTCCCGCCCCGGACTATGGCCCAAAATCCTTTTTATGGTCGTTATATCGGCGCCGGTTTCCTGTAATCGTGTCGCGCAGGACCGCCGGGCCACATGCCAGCCCAGGGTCTTGAGTATCCCCGCCCTGGCGGCCCATTTCAGCAAGACCTTATTGGTATCTATGCCGGTATCAGCCAGTAGGGGAAAAACCAGGCTTTCCCGGTTAGGAATGGCAGGGGTTTCTATGAGGGCCAGTGCCTGGTCAACCAGGGGGATAATGACCACCCGCTTTGTTTTTTTCATAACCTTTTGGATCTGTTTTTTGACCCGGTCTACATCGCGCCACTGTAAACCCTTTACATCGGAGACCCTCAGGCCGGAATAGACCGCAAAGAAAAAGGCCGTCCGTATTTCTTCCCCTACCGGTCCGCTTTGGGGTATGGGGGTTTTGTTCAGCTTTTCCAGTTCTTCAATATCCAGATAATCCAGCAGCTTTTCCGGGACCGTGATCCCCTTGAGGGATTCAGCCGGGTTTCTCAAGATGACCCTATCCCGGACCGCCAGGGTCAGGACTTGTACCAGGGCCTTGTACATATGGCTTGCGCTTTGAGGGGACAGGTTTTTTTCAGTAGTTTCCTTTGCCCCGGACCGTGCCGGGACTTTACAGGTAAGCAGGTACTTCTTGAACCCATCCAGCCATTCAGGGTTTACGGATTTGAGGGAGATATTGGGGTCATATCCCTCAAGGTATTTTATCAGCCGGGCCACATGATCCCCGGCCCCCCGTCCATCGGCCTTTTTCTTGGCATAATCCAGCAACGGCCCCGCCGCCTTTTTGGGGTCTATGAATCCGTCCGCTGCCAGGGCCAGTTCCCGTTCCCGCTCCATGCGGAGCTGTTCAGCCACCCGAAGATGTTGACGGTTTTCCTTGGGATCATCCCCCAGGCGGAGGGGAAGGGCTTCATGCCGCCGCTGTCCTTTTTGATAAATGTCCAAATATAGGCGGCCGCCCCGATCTTCCCGTACATAAATCCCCATTGTTTACCTCTTGTCCCGCAGGCAAAACAGACCTCTATGTTGCATACAAACAGCGTACAATATGAGGTAAAAAAAGGTCAATAGGGGTAAAAACAAGGAAAGGTTCGTTTTGTTTGCAATGCTTGTAATTCGTTATCCAGTAAAGAAATAGCCTAAAGAGTAAAACAAAAACTAAGGCGCCGAACAGAATCGAACTGTTGCATAAAGGTTTTGCAGACCTCTCCCTTACCGCTTGGGTACGGCGCCATTTATATTAAACATAGCAAAAACCTAAGAAAATGTCCAGATCAACTTTTCAAAAACTCAATTTTTCCCCTTGTCGTAGGGCTGCCCGGAAGCACGGGGGGCGTAGTCCTTGCCGCTGAAGACCACCAGGGTTACGAGGGTGATGAAGTAGGGGAGGGCGTTAAAAAATTCCGAGGGGAGGAACCGGAGCCCTTCAATGTTGATGATATTCACCGCCAAAGCGGAGGATGCCCCAAAGAGGAAGGAGGCCCCCAGGATGCCCAGGGGGAGCCAGCGCCCAAAGGAGACCGCCGCCAGGGCGATAAAGCCCTTTCCGTTGATCGTGAGTACCGTAAACTGGATGTCCTGGGTCAGCACGATGCAACCCCCGGCGAGTCCCGCCAGGGCACCGGAAATAAGCACCGCAATGTACCGAATTTGCAACACCTTTACCCCGGCGGAGGCCAGCGCCTGGGGATGTTCCCCACAGGCCCGCAGCCGCAGGCCCCAGGGCCGTTTGTACAGCACAAACCAGCTTACAGCCAAAATGATCAGGGCGATCCAGACTGTGGGGTAGATACCGCCGGGACCGGGCATCATGCCCATCCGGGGGTTCATGGTCCGGTCCATGCGGAAGAGGAGCTGGCAGAAGAAGACCGTGATCCCGTTGGCAAGGAGGTTTATCCCCGTGCCGGAGATCACCTGGTCCGCCCGCAGGGTGATGGACGCAAAGGCGTGGATCAGGGAAAAGAGGCAGCCCATTAGGGCGGAGAGGAAGAGCGCCAAAGGTATGGAAAAGCCGATACGGGTCTCCAGCAGCACATGGGCCGTGGCGGCGGTCATGGCTCCGATGGACATGAGCCCCTCAAGGGCGATGTTCACCACCCCGGAGCGTTCGCTGATCATGCCTCCGGTGGCGGCAATCAGGATGGGAGCCACGATCATCAGAGTTGAGGGGAGCATATTCCATAAAATCTGAAGGATTTCCATCATTCTGCGGGCCTCCCGGTAACCTGGTTGCTCTCATTCTGGGCCTTGCGGGCCTTTTCCTTCATCTGCCATTCGATGAGGATCTTCACCCCGGATCGCAGGGAGATAAAGACCACCACCAGGCCCATAATAATCGAGGTGATCTCCTTGGGGATTTGCCGGGACTGCATCAGGGGCTGGGCGGACTTGAGCATTCCGAAGAGGAGCCCCGAAAGGGCGGTCCCCCAAGCGGTGCTGTTCCCCACCAGGGCCACAGCGATGCCGTCAAAGCCGTAGCCGTCCTGGACCGAAAGGACCCGGCCCGATGAAAAGACCCCCAGGGAAACCACCGCCCCGGCGAGTCCGGCGAAGGCCCCGGCAATGGCCATGGCGGTGGTGATGCTGGTGTTCACGCTGATCCCCCCGTAACGGGCCGCTTCCTTGTTGAGCCCCGTGGCCCGTAAACTATAGCCCAGCCGGGTCTTGCCCATGACTATCCAATAGAAGAAAATCGCCGCCAGGGTGAGCCAAAGGCCGTAATTTAGCCGGGAGCCGTTGGTGATGGATTCCAGGAAAGGGCTGGAAAGCCGGGCGGTGGGCGGGAAGTTGACGGTCTTGTAGGTGTTGGAGCCGGGGAGCCCTATGGTAATGTAGCGGGATGCATAAAAGGCAATATAGTTCATCATAATGGTGGCAACTACCTCGGAAACGCTGAACCGGGCCTTGAGGAAGCCCACGATGCCCCCCCATATTGCTCCGGCCAAAACCGCGGCGGCCACCGCCAGGACCCAGTGGATCACCGGGATGGGCGGACCGTAGATCGCCACGATCTGGGCCGCAGTCAGCCCCACGATGTACTGCCCTTCGGCGCCGATATTGAAAAGCCCGGTCCGGGCGGCAAAGCCCATGGAAAAGCCGCAGAGGATCAGGGGCAGGGAACTGACGAACCATTCCCCCACGTAGTACATGTTCTGGGTGCCCCGGCGCAGGTCCCAGCCTGAAACCACCTGGACTATGGCGGAATACATGCCCGCAGGGTTTCGGCCCACAGCGAAGATCAGCAGGGTAGCCACCAGAAAACCCAGGATCACCACCGCCACCGAGACGAGGCCGTCGGAACCGGTAAAGACTTCCAGGATGCGGTCCTTAAAAGAAGATATTTCTCCGGCAGGTTTCACCGAATCTTTCTGCTGTTCAGCCATGGACACCTCCATTGGAAGCGCCGTCACGGGCGATTCCCCCCATCATGGCCCCGATGAGCCGCTCATTTGCCTCTGCCGCAGGGAGCACCCCCACCACCTGGCCCTTGGAAACCGCGGCTATCGAATCGCAGAGCCCCAGGATTTCGTCCAGTTCAAAGGATACCAGGAGCACCGCCCGTCCCTTGTCACGTTCTTCCATTATACGCCGGTGTATGTACTCAATGGCCCCCACATCCAGGCCCCGTGTGGGCTGGGAGACGATGAGGAGTTCCGGGGAGAGGTCAATCTCGCGGGCGATGACTACCTTCTGCTGGTTTCCCCCGGACATGGAGCCGGCGGTGGTGGCGGCGCCGTTTCCCGCCCGGATGTCGAATTCGGCGATAAGGGAATCGGCGTGTTTGGCGATGACGGGAAACTGGAGGAAGCCTACTCGGTTGGAATAGGGCTTTTTGCGGAAACTTTTAAGGATGAGGTTTTCGTCCAGGCGGAAGTCCAGGATCAGGCCGTGTTTGTGCCGATCCTCGGGGACCAGGCCGATACCGCTTTCGTTCCGGGCTTTAATGCTTTCATGTGAAATCTCTTGATCCTTTAAAAGAATACGCCCCGATTTGACCGGCAGGAGCCCCGCAATGGCGGCCACCAGCTCGGACTGGCCGTTGCCGTCCACCCCGGCGACCCCCACCACTTCCCCGGCGCGGACCTCCAGGGAAAGGCCGTTCACCGCGGGAATGCCCCGGCCGCCAATCACCGTCAGGTCCTCAATCTTTAAAACTACTTCCCCAAACCGGGCGGGCCCCCGCTCAACCTGGAAATTTACCGCCCGGCCCACCATTTTTTCCGCAAGTTCCTGCTCGTCCGCGTCCGCCACATTCACGGTGTCGATGTATTTCCCCCGGCGCAGCACCGTACAGCGGTCCGCGGCGGCCTTTATCTCCTTGAGCTTGTGGGTGATAAAGACGATGGTCTTGCCTTCGGCCTTGAGCCGGCGGAAGATCGCCAAAAGTTCATCGATTTCCTGGGGGGTAAGCACCGCGGTGGGCTCATCAAAAATAAGGATGTCCGCGTCCCGGTAGAGGATTTTGAGGATCTCCACCCGCTGCTGCATCCCCACGGTGATGTTCTCGATCCGGGCCTTTGGGTCCACCGCAAGGCCGTAGGCGGCGGAAAGCTCCGCAACCCGCTTTTCAGCCGCACCCAGGTCCAGGTTCCCCGCGGAATTCCGGGGCTCAAGGCCCAAAACGATGTTTTCGGTGACCGTAAAGTTATGGACCAGCTTGAAATGTTGGTGGACCATGCCGATTTTAAGGGCCGTGGCGTCGTTGGGGCTGCGGATCTGTACTTCCTGCCCCCGGATTTTGATAATCCCCCCGTCGCTTTCGTAAAGCCCGAAGAGGATGGACATGAGGGTGGACTTTCCCGCCCCGTTTTCCCCCAAAAGGGCGTGGATTTCACCCTGCTCAACCGTGAAGCTGACCCGGTCATTAGCCACAACCCCGGGAAAAACCTTGGTGATATCCAGCATTTCAATGGCAGGGATTGGCACAGGGATCTCCTCCGGCGCTTAATATATGCCTTTAGAGTATTGTTAAAATTTTGATATTTGTCTATTATGAATGAATAATTTTAAGCTGTTAAGGAGGCTTTTATGAAAAAAGGTGTTATTGTTGCAGTTTTGGCATTATGCGCGGCCGGTGCGCTCTTTGCCGGGGGCGGCCAGGCAAAAACCACTGCCGGGAGCAAGTCGGGGACGGAATTTATCATCGGTAACGGGACGGAGATACAGTCCCTTGACCCCACCCAGATTGAAGGGGTGCCGGAAAGCCGTGTAAACCGGGCCATCTTTGAGGGACTCGTGGGCTACGATCCCCATACGAACAAGGCGGTGCCCGGAGTCGCGGAGAGCTGGACCGTCAGCGCCGATGGTACGGTGCTTACCTTCAAAATCCGGAACGGCGTTACCTGGAGTGACGGCACGCCCATTACGGCCCAGACCTTTGTGGATTCATGGCTCTATGAGCTGAACCCTACCACCGCTTCAAAGTACGCCTATATGCCGGGCATGGTGGTTAAGGGCGCGGACAAGTACAACACCCAGGGCGGGCAGCCCAGCGATGTGGCAATCCGTGCGGTAGATGAGCGGACCTTTGAGGTCACCCTGGTGGGAAATGCGCCCTACGCCATTGATATGATGGCCCACTATGCCTTCAATCCCCTGCCCATGCACGTTATCAACCGCTACGGCGCCGACTGGATTAAGAAAGAGAACATCGTCAGCAACGGACCCTTTGTGCTGCAGGAATGGATCCCCAATGATCATCTGACAATCCTTGCCAATGACAAGTACTGGAACAAGGCCAACGTGTTCCTCACCAAGATCACCTACCTCCCCATCGAGGATACCAACACCGCCTTCCAGGCTTACCGGAACGGGGAGATCGACTGGAGCACCAACATTCCTCTGGCCCTGATAGACGAGCTTAAGCTGCGGGATGATTACCAGGTCGCCCCCCAGATGGGCTCTTATTTCTACTATGTCAACGTGAATCACCCGATCCTGAAGGATGTCCGCATCCGCAAGGCCCTGTCCATGGGCTTTGACCGGCAGGAACTGATTGACCGGGTCGTCAAGGGCGGCCAGCTGCCTGGATATTCCCTGGCGCCGCCGATTGGGGATTACAAGCCCGCCACCAGCGCCCCCATGGATGTTGCAGCGGCGAAACAGCTCCTTGTTGAAGCGGGGTATCCCAACGGACAGGGACTGCCCACCTTTACCATCATGTACAACACCCTGGACAGCCATAAGGTTATTGCCGAATACATGCAGCAGGCATGGAAGAACAACCTTGGGGTAAACGTGGTCCTCCAGAACCTTGAATGGGCTACCTTCCTTGAGGAACGGAAGACCAGCCGTATGGAACTGGGCCGGGCCGGCTGGATAGCCGACTATGCGGACGCCCAGAACTTCCTGGACCTGCTTATCACCGGGGGCGGCAACAATGACGGCGGTTACAGCGATCCCGAATACGACCGGCTGATCCGGCGGGCATCCACCCTGCCCGGCGGCGCGGAACGGGACCAGGTACTGCATGATGCCGAGGCGCTCGCCATTACCCGGGATCAGGCCGTCATCCCGATTTACTACTACGTGTCCCAGAACATCATCGACCTCAGCAAATGGGACGGATGGTATCCTACTCCCCAGGATGTGCATCCCTGGACAGGGATAAAGCGGAAATAAGGCAGGCAGGGCATGGGGCGCTTTATATTCAACAGATTGTTGAGCATTATTCCGACGATGTTCATCATCGCCACCCTCAGCTTCTTTATGATGCGCGCTGCCCCCGGGGGACCCTTTTCGAGTGAGAAGGAAGTGCCCCCGGCTGTGCTTGAAAATCTGCTCAAGAAATACCACATGGACGAAAGCCTCCCCCGGCAGTACCTGCGCTTTTTGGGTGACGTACTCCGGGGCGATTTGGGGCCTTCTTTCACGAGTAAGGATTTTACGGTAAATGATCTGATTGCCGGGAGCCTCCCCAATTCAATCATCCTGGGGCTCACGAGCCTTGCCATTGCGGTGATTGCGGGGGTGCTGGTGGGCATTATTTCCGCCCTCAGGCAAAACACCGCCCTTGATTACGGTTCCATGTCGGTCGCGGTAATGGGCATATCGGTCCCTGTCTTTGTGGCGGGCCCGGTGCTGATGCTGATTTTCGCGGTAAAACTGAAATGGCTTCCGACATCGGGCTGGATCACCGGCCGCTACGGCCTTAAAACCCTGATCATGCCGGCCATCGCCCTTGCCATGCCCTACTTTGCCTACATCGCCCGGCTCTCCCGTGCCAGCATCGTAGAAGTACTGCGCTCGGACTACATCAGGACCGCACGGGCCAAGGGCCTTTCCATGCCGGTGATCATGGTCAAGCACGTGCTCAAGGGGGCGCTGCTGCCGGTGGTAAGTTATCTGGGGCCGGCCTGCGCGGGTATCGTAACCGGATCGGTGGTGGTGGAGAGTATTTTTGTGATTCCCGGCCTGGGTACCTATTTTGTGCGCTCCGCCCTGAACCGGGATTATACCCTGATCATGGGGACCGTCATCGTGTATTCACTGATTTTGGTGGCAATGAATTTTGTGGTGGACATTGTGTACAGTTTGCTGGACCCGCGTATATCATACAAATAGTTGTTTACGCCATTAAAACGGCATAAACAACCACGTTAAACGACATTAAAACGTCGTTTAACGCCCGGTTCGCGCCATTGTAACGGCGCGAACCTATAGAAGAGGCTTAGAGGAATATTTATGGCTTTTGGACGCAGTAAGGTTGATGCCGCGCTTAACGAGTTTAACCAGCAGGTTAAGCCGGTGTCCCTGAGCCAGGACGCCTGGAAGCGGCTGAAAAAAAACAGGATGGCTATTTTCGGTTTGGTTGTGGTGCTGTTCTATTTTTTTGTTTCGATCTTTGCGCCTGTTCTGCCGATTTATCCTTACGCACGGCAGGAAATTCAGCATATCAATTTGCCGCCCTCTTTTGAAAGGGCCGGCACAGTAATGCTGCGGACAAGGGAAAATTATCTTGCGCGGGTTTTGGCAAAGGAAGGCCGCACGGAATACAACAAGGCGGAACAGGATGAACTTGCGGCCATGCGCGCCGATATCGAGATAAACCCGGTGCATAAACGGGTGTATATTTTCGGCACCGATATTCTGGGGCGGGATGTGCTTTCCCGTGTCATTTACGGCGGCAGGATTTCCATCGGCATCGGGGTGCTCGGTACTATTACTGCGCTGATCATCGGTATCTTTTTCGGCGCCGTTGCTGGGTATGCCGGGGGGCGTATCGATAACTTTATCATGCGCTTTGTGGATATCATGTACGGCCTGCCCTATATGCTGGTGGTTATAATCCTCATGGCGATCATGGGGCGCAACATCTTTATTCTTTTTGTGGCCATCGCTCTGGTTTCGTGGCTTACTATTGCGCGGGTGGTCCGGGGCCAGATCATCAGCCTGAAAAACCAGGAGTTTATCCAGGCGGCCCGTTCGGTTGGAGCGTCTTCCCCCCGGATCATTGCGAAGCACCTTTTGCCGAACACCATTAGTATTGTTATTGTGTACGCCACCCTTTCGCTTCCTTCTTTCATTATGAATGAAAGTTTCCTCTCTTTTTTGGGCCTCGGTGTTTCCGCGCCCCTGACATCCTGGGGCAGTTTGGTTTCCGATGGGGTCAAGGGGATGGAACTCTATCCCTGGCTTCTGATCGCGCCCGCGGTTGTGATGACCGTGTTTCTGTTTGCCATGAATTTCCTGGGGGACGGCCTCCGGGATTCCTTTGATCCCCAAAGCAAGAACCGGCTCTAATGGAGGACAGCATGGGCGAAAACGAAGAAATCCTCCAGGTGCGGAATTTGCAGACCCATTTCTTTACCGATGAAGGGGTGGTCAAGGCGGTTGACGATGTTTCCTTTTCTCTCCGTAAGGGGGAGGTGATGGGGATCGTGGGGGAATCGGGGTCGGGGAAATCGGTGACCAACCTTTCGATCATAAATCTGATCCAGACCCCGCCGGGAAAAATTGTGGGTGGGGAAATTCTTTTTCATGGGGATAATCTCCTCTCCATGCCGGAAAAACAGATCCGCGCCATCCGGGGGGCCAAAATCTCCATGATCTTTCAGGACCCCATGACGAGCTTGAATCCGTTTTTGCGGATATCCACCCAGATGATAGAAACACTGCGGCTCCACCAGGGGCTGTCAAAGAAAATGGCCCGGGAAAAGGCCATCGAGATGCTTACCCTGGCGGGGATTCCCGCGGCGGAAGAGCGGATAGACAGTTATCCCCACCAGTTTTCCGGGGGCATGTGTCAAAGGGTGATGATCGCCATGAGCCTTTCCTGCAACCCGGAGATCCTTATCGCAGATGAGCCCACCAGCGCCCTGGATGTGACGATTCAGGCCCAGATATTGGACTTGATGAAGGGTCTTACCGACAGGCTCGGGACCGCGGTAATACTGATCACCCATTCCCTGGGGGTGGTGGCGGGGATGTGCGATACCATCAATGTGATGTACGCCGGGAGGATCGTGGAGCGGGGCCTTACCGCCGACATTTTTGAAAATCCCCGGCACCCCTACACGCGGGGCCTTATCAAATCGGTGCCCCGGCTGGACAAACCGAATTCGGAGCGGCTTTTTTCCATCCCCGGCCAGCCGCCAAATGTGATAGACCTTCCTTCCTGCTGCCCCTTCTTTCCCCGCTGTTCCGAGGCGCAGGAGATATGCAAAACCGCGTACCCCGGCGACACGGATTTCGGGAACGGCCACTTCGCCGCCTGCTGGAACGGGGGTAAGCCATGAGCGATTTGCGGAAAATCAAAGACGAAGTAAAAGACGGTGACGCAGAAAATCTTTTGGAAGTAAAAGATCTGTGCATGTATTTTCCCGCGGGGCACCGGGGCCTTTTTCAAAAACAGAAACAGTATATCTACGCGGTGGACGGAATTTCCTTCTCCATCAAAAAGGGCGAGACATTAGGTCTCGTTGGGGAATCGGGCTGCGGAAAATCCACCGTGGTCCGGGCCCTTGCCCGGCTTTACACGCCCACATCCGGGGAAGTCTACCTGAACGGGAAAAATCTTACCGCCATGAACAGGGAAGAACTCTTTGCGGCCCGGCGGAACATGCAGATAGTCTTTCAGAATCCCTATGCGTCACTGAACCCCCGGATGACCACCGGGGACATTATCGCCGAGCCCATGCGGATATATAAAAACCGGGGGCTCCTGGATATGAGCTCCACTGAAATTGAAAAACGGGTTGAGGACCTTATGGACCTGGTGGGGCTCCTCCGGTTTTACAAGAACCGCTACCCCCATGAATTTTCCGGGGGACAGCGGCAGCGTATCGGCATTGCCCGGTCCCTGGCCCTGAACCCCCAATTGGTGCTGGCGGACGAGCCGGTCTCCGCCCTGGACGTTTCCATCCAGGCCCAGATTCTCAATCTTTTTAAGGACATTCAAAAGGAGATGGGCCTGTCCTATCTTTTTATTGCCCATGACCTTGCGGTTATCGAGTATATTTCCGACCGGGTGGCGGTGATGTACCTGGGGAAGATCGTTGAAACAAGCGGCTACCGGGACCTTTACCAGAATCCGCAGCATCCCTACACCCAGGCCCTGTTGTCCTCCGCGCCCATCCCGGACCCCAAGATCGAGGCGGAACGGAAACGGATCATCCTGACCGGGGATGTCCCTTCTCCGAATATTCAGCGGCCCGGCTGTTATTTCTACGACCGCTGCCCCCGCCGCACGGATAAATGCCAAAAAGAAAGGCCGGCGTTAAAGCCGGCCTCAGCGGAAAACAGCGATCATTTAGTCGCCTGTCATCTTATTACGAAGTCCTTGGTTTAATACCCAGCTTGCTCCGGGGCTTCTTTGTTTAAGGCAATTTCAATCGGCGTAGACGCGTTTTTTCGCCTCCAAAATGCCGTCCGAATGAACAAAGTCCCCATAGGCGCCAAAAATATAGTTTTCCGGCATGAACTCAGGGGCAGTTCCGGTAACTCCAAATGAGCGCCCAATGTCGTGTACACGTTCTGTATCAATAAGGAACACAAGGCTGTTGCCGCCAAGTCCGCGCCGGGCCATGTTCTGCTCGCATACACTAACCAGATAAATATTATCCTTGATTTTGACGTACACCGTTTTTTCATCGTAGGGATAACGTTCCATCTCCGCCAGAAATGCTTCGGGAGGACCATCCCCCCATGCCTGTCCATCGGGGAAAGTAACGCGGACATAGGATGTGCTGTAGTAAACATGGATTATTTCAAATTCCGGTGAATAATGCCAATGTATCCGCTTTCCCAACAAATCCGAAGTATAGGTATGGCGTTTGCTTGATACGGGAATTCCCGGCGCCGCGATAGCGCCAAAAATACAGGCGCTGTCACAGAGCGCGGGACATTCGGGATCGTAGCTGGTTTTTGTTCTTACAAGGGTTATAAGATTTTGCTCCAGATCAAGAACAACGGTATTGTTCACACGCGGTTTTGAATCTGCAAATTCAAAATTTACAAAATAGGTTATTTCGTCTATTTTTGCGCACTCATAATAACCGGTGTAGGATGAATTACCGGACTCTACCCAGACAAGCATATCTTCGCTTATAAAATGAACGGACGTTTTTACACCATTGTCCAAAAGCAGGGTAAATTTCTTTCCGGCAAGCTCAAAATTCAAAGGTGAACGGTAACGGCTCATACCTTCAAACTGGGGCTTTTTTCCCAATATGCCGTAGTAAGGTTTATCGGCGTTAAGGTTAATTATGGGCGAATTTTCCGAAGCGGCTGTAAAACGGCGTTTTTCGTGCTTTTTTTGTTCGATTTCGTCGACCATGGCGAAAGCATAATCCCTATAGCTGATATAGCTTTCACCCGCGCTGTTTACGGCGGCAATGTCGTCATCGCCGGTGTAGCTTCTTGTGCGCCCACCCTCCGCATCAAAGTTTATTGCCGGAGAAAAGTATGTCCAGTTTACGCGGCTTTTTTTAAGTTTTTCAAAAGCAGCGGCCATGTTTTCCGGTACGGCCCGCCATTCGGCGGGAACCGACTCCAACACCAGGCTTTTTTTGCTTTTGTCGGAATAAAGGCTTGCCGCTCCGCCGACAACCAAAAGTCTGATATTCGGCAATGTCTCAAAAACTTTGATAAGGTGGTCCATGGCGCTTTGATGCTGTATTGCACTGAGGGGATCAAAGGCTGTACCGAATGCATTTACAACGGCGTCAAGACCGTCAAAATCGGAGGCATCCATACTGAACAGGTCTTTTTCCACCACCGTGTAAGATTTGCCCGCAAGCTTTTTTGCATCCCGGACAAAAACCTTTACTTCGTGACCACGCAGGGAAGCTTCCGCCGCAATCAAGCGGCCTGCTTTCCCGGATGCGCCGATAATTCCAATTTTCATGTAAGGCTCCTATTCCGGCGAATATACACGCCGTTCCGCTTCGATTTTGCCATCGGAGGCGACAAAATCACCGTAGGCCGCAAACATATAGTTTTCGCCCTCTAATTTATTCCCGGCGCCGACATTGCCGGCGTGCCCGAAAGAACGCCCAACATCATGTACCCGTTCCAAATCCATAAGGAAGTACAGGCTGTTACCCGGCCCGCCATTTTTGGAATAGTTTTGTTCAATGATGCTTAGCGCGTAAATGTTCCGCTTGATTTTTATATATGTGGCCTTTTCATCATAGGGATGATCTTTCCACGCCTCTTTTTGTTCTTCCGTCATATCCGGGAAAAATCCCGGAGGGAAATCCGCCCGGATAAAGTGCGGGCTGTAATATATATGGATAATTTTGAACTCAGGTGAATATGTCCAGTGGATCCGTTTGCCGACAAGATCTGCGGTGTAGGCATGACGTATTTTTGGCAGCGGGAAGCCGTCAATATCAATGGCGCCGAAATCAAATTCACTTTCTACCAGCGTGGGATACTTCTCGCTGAAATCGGTGGTTGTTTTGTTGAGCGTTACCAGACGCTGTTCGAGATCTACAATGAGGGTAAGGCCGGTACGCGGAACAGCGCCTTTAAGTTCAAAGTTGATAAAATAGGTGCTTTCCTCGGCTTTGCCGCATTCATAATAATACTTTTGCGGCGGTTTATCGAACTCTGACCATTCAAGCGTGTGCCCGGTAAGAAAATTGACAAAATAATCAGGATCGTGATCCATAACCAGGCGGTATTTTTTACCCGCAAGTTCGTGGTTAAAGGGCTGGCGGTATCGTGAAAGCCCCTGAAATACCGGTTTTTTCTTGAGCAGACCGTAATACCCTTCGTCCTTTTTTGCCGGGGCCGTAGTATTTTCGGATACTGCTGTGAAGCGTTTATGCACGTTAAAACCGTTTTCAGCTTCGTCAACAAGGGCAACCGCGGCATCCGCATAGCTTAAGTAGCTCTCCCCGTTTTTATTATTAAATATAAAGTCCGTACCCGGAGTATAACTGCCGGTCCGTGCCCCTGCGGCATCGAAATTGAAGGCCGGTGAAAAATAGGTCCAGTTTATATCGCTTGCCTTTATTTTTTCGTAAGCCTTTGCCGCACTGGCCGGAACGGAACGCCATTCATCGGGGATATTCTCCAGCGCCTGATGTTTTTTCCCCGGATCGGTGTAAAGGCTTGCAGCACCGCCGATAATGATGATACGGGTTTTTGGCGCATCCTTAAAAACACTTATAAGATGCTCCGCCGCGCTTTCATGCTGTTTTGCGCTGGCAGCGTCAAATAATGTTCCAAAGGCGCAAATGACAACATCAAATGATTTAACATCCTCCGCCCCCATGTTGAAAAGGTCTTTTTCGAGAATCCCGTAACCTTTTCCTTCAACTTTGCTTTTGTTACGCACAATAGCTGTAACTTCGTGCTTTCGCTTCTTTGCCTCTGCGGCAATAAGTGCGCCCGCTTTGCCTGATGCGCCAATAACCCCAATTTTCATTGTAATTCCTCCAAAACCAAATTAATGTTAATTGAGGCAGTTCCAGAATAGAAATTAATTAACCACGAACAACACGAACAACACCAAAAAGATCATTTAGTTCGTGTTCGAACCGAAGGTTCGCTTTGTGTGGTGCCGCCAGTAGGCGGCTTGTGGTTAAATTCTTAATTTTGGAACCGGCTCAATTTATTTTTTTTTGGAAATTTTTGGGCGGTGATACATAATCCCCCGGATTTGCGCCATTGAAGCGGTGCAAATCCGGGGGATTAATTTTTAGTCGTCAACCGCTTTCAAGTTCTGGGGGAAGCCGGAAAGTTTCTTCGCCTCCGCATTGGTGGCGGCGATTTTGATCTGCCCGGAAGTGATCCGCGTCTTGATCTGGTCAAGCTCTTTCACGATATCGGCGGAAAGGGCGCTGTTGGCGGTTGAATAACCGACCCCGTCAGCCTTCAGATCAAAGGTAATAACTTCGCCCCTAAAGGTGTTGTTCTTTACCGCATTCAGGCCGTAGATCAGGCTGGTTTCCACCCGCTTGAGCATGGAGGTCAGCACCGCGGAATCGGTGTTGTTGTAGATCCCCTCTTCGTACTGATCCGAATCGACCCCGATGGCCCAGACATTCCGTCCGGCGCTGCGGTATTCCTTGGCCTGGGCGATGGTGCCGTTTCCGCTGTTACCGGCTGCGGAATAGATGGCGTATACCCCGGAATCGTACCAGTTCTTCGCCTGGGTCTTGGCAAGGGCGGGAGCGCCCCAGTCATTCACGTAATAGTCCACAATCTGGGCATCGGGGATCACCGAAAGGATCCCCTGCACATAACCGACCTCAAACTTGGTGATCGTGGCTCCCGGAACCCCGCCGATAAAGCCGAACCGGGGATTGGCAATGCCGTCGGCCTTGGCCTTGAGGGCCGATGCAACGCCCACCAGGAAGGAACCTTCGTGCTCGGCATAAACGGCCTGCATCACGTTGGGAAAGTTTACAAAGTCAACATCCACGATCAGGTACTTCTGATTGGGGTTCTTGGCCGCCACTTCCCCCAGGGCATCCGCAAAGGTAAAGCCCGTGGTTACGATCAGATCGTAGCCCTCGTCCGTGGCCTGTGTGATGTTGGGGATGTACATATCCTGGGTCTGGGCGGTGACCGCATCGTAGCTGGCGCCCCGGCCTTTGGGGTTCTGCCAGGTATCGCCGTAGAATTCGAGAATTCCCCGCCACGCCGCGGCGTTGAAGGACTTGTCGTCAATGCCCGTGGCATCGGTGAGAAGCCGGACCGTTACCCCCGTGCTTCCCCCGGAAGGGGCGCTTGAACTCTGCTTGCCGCCCCCGGCAAACACCGAGGCCGTGACCAATGCACCTATCAGAACCGCGCCGATTAACACTCTTTTCATCTTATTTCCTCCATCGAAATATTGAACGTAAATACATACGTTCTTTTTACCTGATAAAACCATAATGAAAAATCCGTCTTTTAACAACCGCCCTGTACGTACTTTTCCAGAAATTGGGAAACCCGTTTTTCATATTCCGCCGGGTCGGTCTGGCAGGCTTTGCCGTGTCCGGCGCCGGGAACTACATAGAGTTCCTTTGGGGCGGCGCAGGCTTCGTAGAGGGGGTACACCATTTTTGTGGGAACAAAGGTGTCCGCTTCTCCGTGGATAAACAGGGTAGGGACTTTGATCTTTTTTACCTGTTCAAGACTGGAAGCTTCCTTAAAGGAATATCCCAAATGCTTTTCCGCCTGCCGGTTTATCGCTTTAAAGAGGGGGGAATTTCCGGTCAGATTCAGGTGAAACGTCGTTTTCCCCTGATAGATGAGTTCATCCTCTACCGAAGTATAGCCGCAGTCTTCGATGATCGCCTTTACTTCCGGGGGCAGGGCCTCGCCGCCGGTCATCATCACCGTGGCGGCCCCCATGGAGACGCCGAATAACACAATCCGTGCCGTGCCGGCAGTCCCCGTGCGGGTCTTTACCCAGTCTATCCAGTCAAGGTAGTCCAGCCGTTCCTGCCAGCCGAAGCCGATGTACTTCCCTTCGGAATTACCGTAGCCCCGTGCATTGGGCAGCAATACGTTGTACCCCAGTTGCTCGTAGAAATACTGTGCAAAGGAAGAAAACCCCTTCGCCCTGGTGGTGTACCCGTGGGCGATGATCACCGTTCCGGCGCGCTTGGTCCGTTCAAGATAATAGCCCCCCAGGGTAAGCCCGTCACGGGACCGGATATTCACATCCTCGCAGGGCATGGTATCAAGCCAGAGCTTTGGCTCCCGCAGGGCGGCTTCGGACTGAACATCCGCCGTTTTGGCCTTGTGGAACGCCGCCGTCCCCGGCATGGGATCTTTGCGTCCTGAGGCGAGGTTGAAAAAATAAATCGGCGCGAGGCAGGCTCCGGAAAGCAGGACTGCGGCAATGCACCCGATCACTATTGCAAGGATCATTTTACCTCCTGTTTTTCAGAGTATAGCCGCCGACATGACTTGTTGAAAGATACGTCCCCTGTATATTATTGACCCATGGAAAAGAACGAAATCCTGGTTGTTTACGGCGAAAATCCCGCTGAAATGGCCTCTGAAATCGCCGAAGAGGCCGGTCTTGCGGAGCTTATCGGGGATAAAAAGAAGCGTATCGGCCTAAAGCCGAATCTGGTGGTTGCCCGCCCGGCAGAGGAAGGGGCCACCACCCACCCGGAAATCGCTGCGGGGCTCATCGATTACCTGCAAAAAAACGGCTTTACCAATATCGTGATCCTGGAGGGTTCCTGGGTGGGGGACAGTACAGAGGACGCCTTCCGTTACTGCGGCTACGAGGCCCTTGCGAAGCAGAAAAAGGTTGAGCTTATCGACACCCAGCTTGACAAGGCAAAGCCCTACGACTGCAAGGGCATGAGGATTGAAATCTGCGACAGCGCAAGGGCGGTGGATTTCATGATCAACCTCCCGGTGATGAAGGGCCACTGCCAGACCCTTGTCACCTGCGCCCTGAAAAACAACAAGGGGATCATACCGGACCGGGAAAAGCGGCGTTTCCACAGCCTGGGGCTCCACAAGCCCATTGCCCACCTCAACACCGTTGCCCGGAATGATTTTATTCTGGTGGACGGGATCTGCGGGGACCTGGATTTTGAGGAAGGGGGCAACCCCGTAAGCGCCGGGCGGCTCTTTGCGGCGCTGGACCCGGTGCTCTGCGACGCCTGGGCCGCAGAGCAGATGGGCTACGCCGTGAGCGAGATACCCTACATCGGCCTTGCGGAAAAACTGGGGGTTGGCATAGGGGACCCGAAAAAAGCAATAGTGCGGGAACTGAACCAGCCCCTCAAGGGCGGCGGTTTCGCTAAACCTGGCGGCAAGGTCCGGCAGCTTGCCCAATATATAGAAGAAGCTGAAGCATGCAGCGCCTGTTACGCCGCCCTGATCTTTGCCCTTTCCCGAATGGACCGGAGTGAACTGGGCCGTATACAGGGAAAAATCGCCATTGGGCAGGGGTTTAGGGGCAAAAAAGGCGCATTGGGGGTGGGCCGCTGTACCCAGGGCTTTGCCGCCGCCATCCATACTACTGGCGCTTCCTGTCCGGGATGCCCGCCGTCGGGGGCGGAGGTACTTTCTTTTCTGCGGCAGCAACAATGAATTGAAGAATTTAACCACAGACCACACGGACAACACGGACAAAGATGATGGAAATAAAGGGTTTAACCAAACTTACCAGTAATCTCAGGCGCAGGTTATGAATTATTTGGCAGCAACCGTTCTTAAATTGGGTTTTTCTGGTAAATTTTTGTGTGTTCCTCAAGGCGGAAATCATAAGGATCGTCCGTTAATCTGTCGGTGAGGGTCTGTGAGGTGCCGCCAGTAGGCGGCTTGTGGTTATTCTTCCTCTTCATCTTTTATAATGTTGATAATATGACCAAGACCAATGTCCTCCGCCTGTTAGACGCCGCAGGAATTTCCTATACGGTAAAAGAATACCCCGTGGATGAATCGGATTTATCCGGTGTCCATGCGGCGGCCCTTCTTGGTATGTCTGCGGAACAGATATTCAAGACTCTGGTACTCCGGGGCGCATCCGGCGCGTATGCGGTTTGCTGCATCCCCTGCGCGGAGGAACTGGACCTTAAAAAAATAGCCCGCGCCGCAGGGGAAAAAAGTATCGATTTGATCCCGGTAAAAGAGCTCCAGCCATTGACCGGCTATATTCGGGGGGGCTGTTCCCCCATCGGCATGAAGAAGCAGCTCCCCACTTTTATTGATGAAACCGCGGAACTTTTTGATACCATCGGGGTCAGCGCCGGGATGCGGGGGATGCAGGTGATTTTGGCTCCGGCGGATCTTGTCAGATTTACCGGGGCGGTCCTGGCGGATATTACCGTCACGACAAACGCATGAAAAAAATTATTCACTGATTAGGTATAGAATTCTAATCATGCGTTTGTCGCGGGCAGACTGTGACGGGCGGGTGACAAAGGGCCGCTGGATTCATATACTGATATCAAAATTGATTTTTCGGAGGGAGATGAACATGAAACACCTAAAGAAACTGCCGGCGCTCTTCGCGGCGTTCACCGCGGTCCTCGTCAGCCTGGCCCTGATTGCCGGATGCGCCACCGGGGCAAAACCGGTGGCACGGGAAGCGGGCAAGGCCTATGAGCTGCTTATCCTGCATACCAACGACCACCACGGTGCGGTGCTGCCCAATAACGGGCGCGGCGGACTTGCCGAACGGGCCGCCTTTGTCAAACAGGCGCGGGCGGAAAATCCCAATGTGCTCCTGATCGACGCCGGGGACATCAATACCGGGCCCGCCCTTTCCAATATGTTCTATGCGGAGCCGGACTTCCTTTCCTATAACCTTATCGGTTACGATGTGGGAACCTTCGGAAACCATGAATTTGACAAGAATTTTGATACCCTAAAAACCCAGCTTGCGGAAGCCGAATTCCCCCTGATCTCTTCAAACATCAAAACCGCAGACGGCAAGTATCTGGGCGCGGGTCAGTATCTGGTCAAGGATTATCCGGGCTTCCGGGTGGGGCTTTTGGCCCTTACCACCCTGCGGACCCTGGTTATCGCCAGCCCCGACAAGAGCCTCACCTTTATCAACGAGATTGACGCCGCAAAAGCGGCGGTGGATGTGCTGCGGAACAAGGAAAAGGCCGATATTATCATCGCCATTACCCATATCGGGGATGTAAAGGAAGGGGATGATCATGTGATTTCCCCGGAACTGGCTGCGGCGGTTCCCGGTATCGACATTATTGTGGACGGTCACTCCCATTCCTTCTTTGAAGCCCCCAAAAAGGCGGGGAATACCTGGATCGTTTCCGCCAATGAATGGGGAAAGTATGTTGGCGAAGGGAAACTCACCGTGGTGGACGGGAAGCTTGCGGGTTTTGACTGGAAGCCCGTGGAGATCAACACTGCGGAGGTCAAAACCTTTGCCCCGGATGCGGAAATTACCGCCCTGCTGGCCCCCTATATCGCCAAGGCCGAAGCGAGCCTTAAGGAAGTGGTGGGGGAGGCCGCCGAAGAATTTGTCTTTGGGAACCGGCTTACCCGCTACCAGGAAACCGCTATCGGGAACCTGATCACCGATGCCAATGTATGGTACTTCAAAAATGTGTTTAACCAGGACATCGATTTTGCCTTCCATAATGGCGGTAATATCCGGGCGAACCTTCCCAAGGGAAAGCTTACCCAGGAGCAGATCCTCACGGTACTGCCCTTTGAGAATTACCTCTTTATCGTGTCCCTTAAGGGATCGGATGTGCTGGAACTCTTCAAGTTTATCGGTACCCTTCCCCAGGGTAACGGCGGCTTCCCCCAGTTCTCCAGGGAAGTGCGGTACACCATCGACAAGACTTCCGGGGGCGGGGTTGTCAAGGACCTGACCATCGGCGGCGTGCCGGTTGATCCCAACAAGACCTACCGCTTCTGCACCAACGATTATCTGTTGGGCGGTGGTGACGGTTACACCGTGCTGACCAAGTCGGAAAACCCCTTCAACACCTCGCTGCTTCTGTCCTATGTGGTGGTTGAGTACATCCGCTCCCAGGGTGGCGTCATCACCCCCGCAACGGACGGACGCCTGACGGTAATCGGCGGCGTAACGCCCTAAAGGGAGGTCCATCATGGCAAAGGAAATTCTGGTCCTCACCGGGAGCCCCCGGCGGAAGGGGAACAGCGATCAGCTGGCGGATGCCTTTATCCGGGGCGCGGCAGCGGCGGGCCATAATGCCCACAAGTTTGAAGCGGCCTACAAGGACATCCACGGCTGCCGGGGCTGCAATATGTGCTGGTCCTCAGGGACAGACCCCTGTGTGGTAAAGGACGATTTTTTCCAGCTTGCCCCACTTATCGAGAGCTGCGAGCTGGCGGTCTTTGTGAGCCCCCTCTATTTTGGGGGCTTCACCGCCCAGCTCAAATGCGCCTGGGACCGGTTCTACGCCTACGGCCGCAAAACAGGCAAGGACCGGATCGCCATCAAGGAAAGCGCCCTGCTCCTCACCCTGGGGGACACTGACGACGCCACCTATAAACATGCGGTGGGAACCTATAAGGGCATATCCGAATATTTGGGCTGGAAAGACCGGGGCATCATTGTCGCCAAGGGCGTTAATGGCAAGATGGACATATTGAAGCACGAGGCCCTGGGGCAGGCGGAAGCTTTAGGGAAATCGGTCTGATAAAAACAATAAAACCGCAAGGGCGAAAAAGTCGCAAAAGGAAAGACAGTCCGTGAGGTCGACTTTTCCACTCTATGGGTGGAAAAGTGGTTAAATGCGGGAGATAATGGTTTTATAATTATTATCCATATCTCCCTGTCAGCATCCTGGTCATTTTTTTAGTTTTTTGGCCTCAATATATCCAAGTTGTTTTTTGTCTTTTATTTTTATTCTTTAGTCAAACATTTACAAGGTCGTTTTGATCCCTAAGCCAAACATCGAAAACCATGTTTCAGATACCGGATAGTATTGAAAGTAAACGCCTCCGAATTTACCCATACGTTTTATATCGAGTTCCACGTATGGTGATAGATACATCACGGAGGTAATTGCCTCATGAGAAGATTCTTTACCATCAAATCTTAATAGTATCGGTTCAAGGGTGCTGGATCCAATAATACCGCCTCCTATTCCAAAGTCTATATATTTAGTGTTAAATTCAAGCATTCCACCTGCAGAAAATACAGGTAGTGCGGCTGTTACACCTTCCATATTTGGAAAAGCAAAAGCAAGTCCCACTTCCGCTTCCCCCAATATTTTCATATTAAGTGCTCCGCTGATTATTCCAACACCCAATCGTGGACCGATGGCTGACCCAAAATTTGCATTATACATCCATCCGGTACTCCAGGCAGATTGAGATTCAAGTCCTATATACGTGTTCCCATTAAAAGGACCGTTTTCTTCTTCAATGATTTCTATACCAACAAAAACATCTACATCAATAATATCAGCATTTCTTCTGTTTATAGAAACTATGGTATTGGGATCGGTAGATGTAAGACTGCTCGTACTACCCGATAAATGTGGTTCTATTATGATAGAATAATTTTTACCAGGCTTAAAATCATAGGTAACGCTTGCACGAAGCGTATAGGGTATATAAGTTGTGGTTGTATATTCTGTACCAGCGCTTTTGTAAGACCTTTCAGAAACGGTGTAGCTTCTTTTGGCATCATATGTAATTCGATGTACGCCTGCAGGTATTACCATACCAAGTTTACCAATTGCACTCCAACGAATTTCTTTTCCATCAAAAGTCGCAATAGGTGATCGCCCATTGGCTTCCAGCTCTTGTGCATTTATCAGCAGGCATTGCTGCATTGTTGATGCTGATCCGTCTGTATAGCGTTGAGCGGTAACACATCCCATAAGGAATGTTGTTCCTAATACAAACAAAACATAATAGATACTTTTTAAACCATTAAAACCGTTTTTCATAACTACCTATCCTCCTGTTTGACGGTTTACTCGTTTGGTCTATCCTTACCCAGAAATGATAAAATAACAACAGTCGTTCCATTGTTCGGGAACACTTGGAGTTTGACCAATTCTATTTTACTAGTCGATGGCGGAAACCAGAGAACGCCATCAGTTCCAAATTCATCTCCTTTACTATAGCGACCGTATCTTTCATTCATAATTCCTAATAATGAGGTAGCATGTTCAAGTGAATTGAAACTAAATATTTGCCACACGTATCCTCCGGTATTTGGATCAAGTGAAAATCCTGAGGTTAAATCATCATTGGGATACTTTCTTACGGTGTACATATCTGGTGATCCCTCCTGTATCACTTCTAATGGGGATACATATTCTTTTAGTTGTTCCAACGACATCCCCATAAATATTTCCGCATCAGGAATATTTGTAGTTGTAACGCTGTCGTTTTCCAGATTTTTTACCTGTTCCGTTGATGATGTCGATGTTTGTGTATTAGGTGTAGTTTCACAACTGATACACATAAACCCGAATGACAGAATCAGACCAAACAAGATAGCGTAAAGATGCCAGGTACCATTTTTCTTCATTTTTTGCCTCCAATATTCATTTTTGTATGTTTAACCGTATATACGGATAACACCTTTGTTACGGTATCATTGCCGATGGACGGGGCAGACTTGCCAACAGCCAGGGCAAAATTGCCTGAAAATGTGGGAACGGACAAACCTGACGGTTTGTCTCCATAAAAAAGCGGTTGTTTAGTAGTTTTGTCTAGTAGATTTTTTTGAGACTTGTTTGTATTATATGAGCCGTGAGCCGTGAGCCGTGAGCCGTGAGCCGTGAGCCGTGAGCCGTGAGCCGTGAGCCGTGAGCCGTGAGCCGTGAGCCGTGAGCCGTGAGCCGTGAGCCGATTTCTGGCTCTTGGGCTGCCGTTATCTGCACCATGAGAATATAATACCGGAAATCAAAATAGTGTCAATAGCCCCTGTGAAAAAATGTGTTTTTGTACTGGTTTTGTTACTGCGCTTTTTTATCTTTTAGGCATAACGGCGTATAACGTGAAAGGTTTACGAAACTCGACTTTCGGCCTGGACCTTTCCTCCTTTTTCGCATTCTTCGACTTTGCGGTTAAATTTCTTCAGTCCTTAACCAGCCCTTCATAAATATCAACATATTTCTTCGCGGACTTTTCCCAGGAGAAACTCTGTTTCATCCCCGCAAGGCGCATGGCTTCAATCTGGGGGCGGCGGTTGTAGTAGGCCCAGACCGCCCAGCCCACGGTGTTGTAAATGGCCTGAGGGTTCAGGTCGTTGAACATGAAGCCGGTGCCGGTCCCCTTCTCTTCGTTGAAGTTTTCCACCGTATCCGCAAGGCCGCCGGTATTGCGGACGATGGGCAGGGTGCCGTAGGCAAGGGAATACATCTGGTTAAGGCCGCAGGGCTCATACTGGCTGGGCATCAGAAAGAAGTCGCTCCCCGCTTCGATCAGATGGCTTATTTTTTCGCTGTAACCGATACGGGCCTTGAAGTTTGAAAGCCGGGATGAAAGGCTCATCACTTCGTTTTCGCACCAGGATTCCCCGGCGCCAAGGAGAACCATCTGCACATTCATGTCCCGGCAGATGGACCATGCCGAGCCATAACTGGGGCCGAAAAGCGCGCCCATGCCTTTTTGCTCGACCAGACGGCTTACCATGCCGATGAGCGGAACATTTGGGTCCGGGGCCAGGCCGAATTCCTTTTGCAGCGCTTCCTTGGCCTTTGCCTTTCCCTCCATCTCTTTTGCCGAATAGGTTTTGGGAATATGGGTATCCTTTGCGGGGTTCCAGATGCCGTCGTCAATGCCGTTGAGTATCCCCGAATAGTCCGCGGAGCGGTAGCGCAGCACCCCGTCCAGCCGGAAACCGTGGGCCTGGAGCTTTGTTTCTTCCGCATAGTTGGGGGAGACCGTGGTGAGCTTGTCCGCGCTGTAAAGCCCCGCCTTGAGGAGGTTCATCATGTTCCAGTCCTCAAAGCCGGCGTTGTAAAACACGTCCCAGCCCAGACCGGTATAGTTAAAGTTGTCCTTGTTGTAGATCCCCTGGTAGCCCAGATTGTGGATGGTCAGCACCGAGGCCGTCAGGGAAAATCCTTTGGATTTTCCTTTGGCGAACCCGCCTTGCCGTTCGGCAAACTTGAGGTAGACCGGGACCAGCGCCGAAGGCCAGTCATGGGCGTGGAGGATGTCGGGGTACCAGTCAAGCTTGCGGCAAAGCTGAAAGACCGCCTTGCTGAAAAAGGCGAAACGCCGGGGATTGTCCAGAAAATCCGGCTCCGAAGGGGAGCCGTAAATTCCATCCCTGCCGAAAAAGTTTTCGTGATCGATAAAGTAGACCCGCACGGGGTTTTTTGCAGGGGAACCGGACAGATCCGTGGTATAAACGGCGCTCCATTCCTCACCGGCCCCGGTAGGGACCCCCATGGCGCCCTCAAGCTGTGTTAACTTTCCGCGGTCAATGCCGTAGTAGCGGGGTATGACGATGCGGACTTCGTGGCCCAGTTTTGCCAGCGCCAGTGACAGGGCGGAAACCGCATCCGCAAGGCCGCCGGTCTTTGCGTAGGGAACAGCCTCGCTGGACGCCATTAATATCTTCATTTTGTACTCCTGAATTGCGCCTTAAAAACTTTCGATCGTGGAAAGACCGTTTTCTTTGACGATTTGAATTCCCTTTTCATGATCCTCAAGCTTGAAGATCACCACAGCCTTTCCGGTTTTTCCTTCAAGGGATGCGTAGAGGTACTCGATATTCACCTTACTCTTCTGGAAGAGTTCCATGACGTGGGCAAGGCTGCCGGGGGCGTCCTCAATTTCCACCGCCGCCACATCGGTGAGCCTCGTGGTGAATCCCGCCTGGGTCAGGGCGGCGACCGCCGCATCGGTTTTGTTCACGATAAGGCGCAGGATGCCGAAGTCCGATGTGTCGGCAATGCTGATGGCCCGTATGTTGACACCTGAGTTGGCCAGGGTCTTTGTCACTTCCCCCAGGCGGCCCGCAATATTTTCCAAAAACACCGATATCTGTTTAATTTCCATATTAACTCCTGTTTAAGTATAGACTAGATCTTGCGGTTGTCGATGACCCGCTTCGCCTTGCCGATGGACCGCTCGATGGTCTTGGGCTCCACCAGTTTTACCTTGAGGGTAATTTGGAGCTTGGACTTCATCACCCCTTCGATCTTGGCCCGCAGTGCTTCAAGGCCCCGGGTTTCATCACTGAAGAATTCCTTCTTCACCTCAACCTGGAGCTCCACATCGTCCAGATGGGATTCGCCCCGGTTGACCACGATCACATACTGGGGCTCGGTGCCTTCGATTTCGATGAGGGCCTGCTCGATCTGGCTGGGGAACACGTTGACCCCCCGGATGATGAGCATGTCGTCGGTGCGGCCGAAGAGGCGGTGCATGCGGACCGTGGTGCGGCCGCAGGAACAGGGCTCCCGGATAAGGAAGGTGATATCCCGCGTCCGATAGCGGAGCAGGGGGGTCCCCTCTTTGGTGATGGTGGTGAACACCAGTTCCCCCTTTTCGCCGTCAGGCAGGGCCTTGCCGGTTTCGGGATCGATGATTTCGGGGTAGAAAAGGTCCTCGTTGATGTGGAGGCCGTCCTGGGCCTCGCACTCGAAACTCACCCCGGGGCCGATGATCTCCGTAAGGCCGTAGATGTCGTAGGCCTTCATCCCGTAACGGTTTTCGATCTCCTTCCGCATGTTTTCGCTCCATGGCTCCGCCCCGAAGCAGCCCTTGCTGATGGGCAGCTTGTGAAGGTCGATCCCGGCCTCCGCCGCTTCTTCCGCCATATAGAGGGCGTAGGAGGGGGTGCAGGTGAGCATGGTGGTGCCGAAGTCCTGCATCACCATGAGCTGCCGGGCGGTGTTTCCGCTGGACATGGGCAGCACCTCCGCGCCGATGGTCATGGCCCCGTAATGCGCGCCGGGCCCCCCGGTAAAGAGGCCGTAGCCGTAGCAGTTCTGGACGATGTCGTTCCGGGTACAGCCGCCCCCGGCCAGTGTCCGGGCCATGGCTTCCCGCCAGATGTTGATGTCGTTCTGGGTATATTCGTCCACCACGGGCTTGCCGGTGGTGCCGGAACTCATGTGGACCTCCACGATCCGGTCCTTGGGAGCGGCCAAAAGGCCCCGGGGGTAGTTGACCCGGAGGTCGTCCTTGGTGGTAAAGGGCAGCTTTTCGATGTCCGCAAGGCTGTGGATGTCACGGGGCTTTACCCCCAGGTCGTCCATCTTCTTCCGGTAAAAGGGCACATTGGCGTAGAGGGTCTCCGTCAGGTTTTTGAGGTTCGCAAGCTGAAGCTGCTTCCGGGCCGACGGATTCATACATTCGTATTCAGGGTTAAAAATCATAACACCTTCCTTAATCAATTAAAGATTCTAAAGCCTGATGCTCCGTCCATATTAAAGAGTTAGACCCCTGATATCAAGGTATCGGATTGCGCCGAGCAGCGTTCAGTGCCTGGAGCCGTTCATGGCGGCACTTAAGCCTATGCGGTTGCCCGTTGTTCTACCCGCAGCCGGAACCCCAGGACCTGTAATACCTTCATAATCGTTACCAGAGACGGATTACCCCCGGCGGAAAGGGAAGTATAAAGCCCTTCCCGTGTTACTCCGGTTTCCCGGGCAATTTGCGCCATCCCTTCGGAACGCGCCGCATCCCCCAGGGCCTTAAGAAAGAATTCCGCATCATCTTCCTCCAGGGCGGCTTCAAGATAGTACAGCACATCTTCCCGAGTTTTGAGTTCTTCCTGAATATCCCATTTAGTTGTATTAAGCATAGTCTCCATATTTAAAGTGTAAGATATATTTTACGGATAGTCAAGGGACTGTTATCTTAATGAATGAAATTTCTTAATGAGAAAAAAAAGTGAGCAAAAAATATTGACCCATCACTCCATGATTAAACAGCTGTTCTATAATCGGGGTATAAACTTTGAAAGGAGAAGGTATGAGAAGGCTTTGCTCAATACCGCTTTGACATGGATTTTACAAGAGCGCTTACCACTTCCAAATCATTTTGGTCAAATTGGACAACCATTTGGATTATTTCTTCAAGAGGTGGATTTGAGGAATGAGCGGGGCTGTCCTTTCCGGTAAGCAGATATTCAACGGATACCCCCAGGGCGCCGGCGATGCGGTACGCCTCATCGGCCCGGGGTGTGATATTTCGGTTTTTCCAGGAAGAAAAGGTGCCCTTGGGAATGCCGGTCTTTCGGTACAGCCATTCAAAGGTGGTTTTTTGCCGATCCACCTCTTTTTTGACTATTTTCCAGAAAAACACCGGTCTCATTTTATCATTTTATGATAGATCAGTTCTCATTTGAATGATTCTTTCTTGACGAGAGTATGCGTATGAGGTATTATATATACAATATTTTGTATTTGCATACTATTTTAGATGGTTTTTGAAAAAATTTGGGGGTAATTACAAAGGAAATGCCAATTAGTGGAGACAAAAGCGGAGATTTTCGGCAGTTCCCCCTAAACCGGTAGGATTGCGTACAGAAGACGGCATGGCCTTGGGCCGCCCGGTCCAGCCGACAGTGCCTGCCGCCGCTGAAATTTCGGGAAAAGACGGTCAGCTCTGCCCTTTCGGGTGGGTATCTAAAAAGGGGTAAAGCCCTAAAACGGGAGTCGTTATGGAGCAACCATTGGAAACGAACGCCGCCCGGTTGTTGGACGGCGTTACGGGCATCATCAAGCGGTACGAAGCGCAGTGGCAAAAAACCGGGGAGAAGTACAATCTCTTCAAGGTCGCCGGCATTGCGCACAAAGAGGTCATCATGTGCCGTGTACTGGCGGACTTGATGAATCCGCAGGGAACGCACGGTCAAGGCAACCCTTATCTTAAGGCTTTTTGGGGGACAATGGCCTCCAAACTGCCGGGCAGCCTGACGCTTAACTTTGAACATACGAGGGTGACGACAGAGTATGTCATCGACGAGAACCGCCGCATCGACATCGCCCTTGAAGACGGCAACATTTTCGTACCCATCGAGGTCAAGATATGGGCCGGAGACCAGCCGAAACAGGTTCGTGATTACTTTGAATTTGCCAAGACGAAAAATCGGAACAACCATATCCCGGTACTCTACTTGACCGTTGACGGACATGAGCCGTCAGACGCTTCAAAAGCCGGCATCGGCAAGGACGGCTATGTGCCGCTCTCGTTCAAGAACGACATTCTTGCCTGGCTTGAGGTGTGTGCGCAGGAAAATACGGCAGAAACAGCGGTTCCTATACAGGAAAACCTGAGACAACTCATCGCGGCGGTAAAATCGCTCTGCGGAAAATCGGAGGATGCGGAAATGGAAGATGCAATTTTCAAACAGATTACAAAGGACGATGACTCGGTACGGGCTGCGCTGGCGATAAGCGGCGCTCTGGATTTTGACAACAAGGCGTTGGATGCGTTCAAAGGCCCCATTACGACGCTGGTGCAAAAGGCGTTTCCGGATGCTGTATATACCCCTGCCGATGGCTGGTACATGCTTCAGGTTCCCGTCAATGGCGGCAATTACCTTCTCGATGTGAACTACGATTGGAAATCCTTCGATGTAGAAGTTTGTGTCGAGGAAAAGGAGCGCAATCGCCAGGCAGAGGAACGTATGGCAAAAGAGATGGCCGCGCGCACTAATCACCAAAACGAGAAATCAGACGGTATCTTCGCCCTTTATGGGACAAACCGGTATCCCGGTCTGGAGACCGTGGATGAAGCCCTGTATTTCTACAGGCTCTGGAAGGAGTACACCGAACACTCGCAGGAAGTTGCGGACAGGATTATCGGCATCGCAAAGGCGCTGGAAAGCGTGAATTAACTGGCTCATCATTCTGTGACAAAGCGGTTGTTGCAGAATGATGGAAATAAATCATAGTCGCGTGGACTTTAGATACAAAGGGATATTATGGCAGATATACGAAAATGTCGTGAATGTGGTAGAATGTTTGATTTTAGTAAGGGACACGGCCGCGATGCTATGGCCAATCCTGATTATTGTTCAGCCAAATGTGCGCGAGCAGCGGATGCAGCGAGGGCAGCACGGACAGCACCGCGACCAGCAGCACGAGCAGCAGCACGACCAGCACCGAGCCCAGCAGCACGACCAGCAGCGAATGCATCGATGAAACAATGGATATGTCAGAAATGTGGTAAGCAAACTGACCGCAGGCAAGGACTTTGCAATGACGGAGATGAACATGAGTGGATAGATACTCGTGAATACCTTGCAGCCGTGGCTGCCCAAAACGCAGAGCGTAAGCGTCAGGCGAAGGAGCGCCGCCAAAAAGCAACCGCCGAGTATCAATCCTTTTTAAATTCTGCCGAGGGTAAAGAGCGGCTTGCTAAAACTGCCGACAGCTATATGGTACGGCGAAAAGTGGCATCTATCCAGTCTTTAGTATTGGGAATTATAGCATTTCCGTTAGGATATGCTTCCCTTGTTCTTGTTTTTGATTTGAAGGAGCTAACCCCGAAGTTTCTGAAGGAATTGATTCCCACTATTACCAGATTATTAGGCACGAGTGAGCTTCTAACTTGGTGGGTTACTTTAACAATTTTGTCACTGATTTCGATTTTTTTTGTTTACTGGTTCTATACATCTTTGAAAGAACGCTTTGAGCTTATCCCGCGGGTCCAATCGCGGGAGACCGGGCACGTTGTTCCCATTATGGATGCAGTAAAATTTTTGGCAAGCCGTGATATAGCCCGGAACTTTGCATACAAAGATGAGAATGGCAACTCATGCGTACCGGATCCTTTCGTACCAGATCCCAAATCCGAAGTGGAAGCGCTTAAAAAAAGCGCCGAAAATTATAGCGAGGAAAAAGAATACAACAAAGCAATTGCCGAACTTACCAAGGCGATTCAAATAGCGCCGGATGATGCCGATCTGTACAAAAGACGCGGAGATGTACATAAAGATAAAGCACGCAGCATTGATAGTGAAAGTGAAGGGGCTGACGAGATTAAAAAGGCCGAGTATACACTTGCGATAGAGCATTATTCGGCGGCGATAAAACTGAATCCCAATGATGTTCAGGCTTATGGGGCACGCGGATGGATATATGAAGGTTATCTGAAAGATTATCAAAAAGCGCTTGCCGATTTCAACCAAGTCATCGCCATTGATCCTGATGGTCGTACATATTACAATCGGGGTGAGATATATTTCAAACTGAATCAAGCAGAAGCCGCAATAGATGATTTTGAAAAAGCCATAAGCCTTAACAAGGATGATTGGGATTTTTATGCAGCACGCAGCATAGCTTATGCAAAAAAAGGCGATCGGAACAATGCCATCGCAGGTATTCGTGAAGCGATAAAAATTTTTAAATCTGATCCTGATTTGGGTGATTACGCATTGGGTATGATTGCACACAATTGTGCAGAGGCAGGGGAATACCAACTGGCTATTGATGTCTTGTCTGAATGTATCAAAGGAGATGATGATTTTTATGGGAAAGACAGCTACTTTCCCTATTACAAAAGAGCAGAACTCTATGGAAAACTGGGTAACAACGAAGCGGCGATTACAGATTGTACAAAGGCAATTCAGATTTTAACGGAAAAGGAAGATTCCGGGGTGGATTCCCCGTATTTCCTCAGAGGCTCCCTGTATAATGACACAGGTAAATACGCCAATGCGGTAGAAGACTTTAGCAGCGCGATAGACTGGCATAACAAAAGTACTAAAATCAACAATAATTGGCTGGCGCAAGTACATTATCATCGCGGACTTGTCTGCAAGGGTCTTGGCGATAAGACATGGGCCAAGGCGGATTTTGAGATGGCCGTCAAACTTGATCCTGACAAGGTTGAGTATAGGGAAGAACTTGAAAAAGCAGGAGGAAAAGATGGCGTAGAGGAGACACAGTAATGTTTACGATTGGAATTCTCGCAGGGGAAGCCGGATTGTGTCTTGTCCCAGTGCTGCTCGGGCGCCTATAGGTTAAAATACTAGAACGGACAGTAAGGAGTAAAAAAATGGAAAACAATTCCGAAGCGGATGCACTTAAAGAAAGCGGGAAAAAATATATCGAGACAGATGAATACGACAAGGCTATTGCAGAACTTGGTAAAGCCCTGCAAATAGCACCGAATGACGCCGAACTGCACAAAAGATGCGGAGATGTACATAAAGATAAAGTAATGAGTATTGATGGCAGCAGTGAAGGGGCTGTGGAAATTATAAGATCTGAATGTACGCTGGCGGTAGAAGATTATTCGGCGGCAATAAAACTGAATCCCGAAGATGCCGAAAGCTATAATGAACGCGGATTGATGTATCATATTCTGGGCGATGACCAAAAAGCGCTTGTTGATTTCAATCAAGCCATTTCTATTAATCCTGATATGAGTTCGGCGTATTACCGGCGGGATGATATATATTCTAAACAAAAAAAATTAGAAGTGGAAGCACTTAAAGAAAGCGCCGAAAATTATAGCGGAGAAAGCGAATACGACAAGGCAATTGGTGAACTTACCAGGGCGATTCAAATAACGCCGGATGACGCCGAACTGTACAAAAGACGCGGCGATGTACATAAAGATATAGTCTTTCAGAGCGACGGCGAGATTGAAAAAGCCGAATGCAGGCTTGCGGTAGAAGATTATTCGGCGGCGATAAAACTGAATCCTAATGATACTGAGGCTTATAGGGAACGCGGATGGATATATTATTTCATGGGCGATGACCAAAAAGCGCTTGCCGATTACAACCATCTCATCTCCATTAATCCTGATATGATTTCTGCGTATCGCTGGCGGGGTGAAATATATTCCAGACAAAACAAATTGCAGGCTGCAATGGATGATTTTGACAAGGCCATAAGCCTTGATAAAGAGGGATCGCTTGCTTATTGGGGCCGCGGCGAAGTCTACGAGAAAAAAGGCGATTTGGATAATGCCTTTGCGGATTTTCGTGAAGCGGCAAGACTTGATGATGATTTTTGGGCGTATGATTTAAAACTTGGAGATAAATATAAAGAACGGGAGGAATACCAAAAGGCAATTGAGGCCTATTCCGAAGGTATTAAAAAAGACCCAACCTTATATCATGCATATATAGACCGAGCCGGTGCATATGGAAAACTGGACAACAACGAAGCGGCGATTGCAGATTTAACAAAGACAATTCAGATTTTAACGGAAAAGGAAGATTCCTGGGTGTATAACCCATATGCCCTTAGGGGCAAGCTTTATTACAATACCGGCAAATATACCAGCGCGGTAGAAGACTTGAGCAGCGCGATAGAGTTATATAACAAAAAAGCCGAAATCAACAATGAACTCCTGGCAAAAATGCATTATTATCGCAGCCTTGCCTACCAGGGTCTTGACGATAAAACAAGGGCAGAAACAGATTCTGAGACGGCCTTCAGGCTTTATCCTGAACTTGGCTATTTATACTTTCATTTTGATCAGGCAGTGACTTATGAAGAACAGGGGAATCACGAAGCGGCGACTAGGGAATATCAAACGATAATTGCGGAATGTACAAAGGTCATTGAACTTGATAGTAGTTCGTATTATTCCTATTACAATCGGGCGCATGCGTATGATAACCTGGAAAACTACGAAGCGGCGATTGCGGATTTAACAACGATGATTCAGATTTTATCCGGCAGAAAAAAAGAGGAAGGCGATGATATCGCTTATGCTTATGCATATAGTGCTAGAGGCGAGGTGTGTTATGAAGAAGGCAAATACGCCAATGCGTTAAAAGACTATAATGATGCGATAGACTGGTCTAACAAATGTACCGAAATCGACAATAATTGGCTGGCAGAAACGTATAATGAGCGTGCTCTTACGTACAAAGCCCTTGGCGATAAGACAAGGGCCAACGCGGATTTTGAGATGGCCGTCAAACTTGATCCTAAAAATGTTGAATATAGGAAAGAACTTGAAAATGGAAAACAAAAGGCTTAACTGCCTCAAAAAACGAATCCTGATGTGGATACTTAAAAAACGTGCCGAAAGGTATTATAAAAAAAAGGAATACGACAAGGCAATTACCGAACTTTCCAAAGCGCTGGTTATAGCGCCCAATGATGCCGATCTTTACGAAAGGCGCGGTCATATATACAGGATAAAAGCTGAATTTCCTGATACAGACAGTGAAGGGGCTGCTGAAATCAGGAAAACACAAAATATGCTTGCGCTGGAAGATTATTCGGTGGCGATAGAACTGAATCCGGATAATGCGGCAGTCTATAAGAAACGCGGCTGGATCTATGATGATCTTGAAGATGACCAAAAAGCGCTTGCCGATTACAATCAAGCCATCGCCATTGATCCTGAGCTGGGCGGGCATGTCTATTACCTCCGGGGCGCGTTATATTCCAAACAAGACAAATTACAGGCCGCTATAGACGATTTTGACAAAGCTATAAGCCTTATTGATAAAAACAGTCAATCGGTATATAGATTTGGTGATGCCGCAACGTTTTATTGGGATCGCGGCGAGGCTTACGAGAAAAAGGGCAATTTGAACAATGCCTTTGCAGATTTTCGTGAGGCGGCGAAACAGCCAGGAAATTGTATTTACTGCTGGTTACTTGGAGAGAAATATAAAGAAAGAGGAGAATATCAGCAGGCAGTTGATGCCTATTCCGAAGGCATTAAAAAAAACCCAACATGGGATGCGCCTTATTCAGATCGGGCAGAGGCATATGCAGAACTGGAGGACTACGAAACTTCGTTTGCGGATTATTCAAAAGCTCTTGAATTAGACAATTCAGATGGTTGGACTTATTGCTCCCGGGCGAAGCTCTATGAAAAGCTGGGAAACAATGAAGCCGCACTCGCGGATTATGCAAAAGCTATTGAATTGGACAATTCAAGTTATGGTATGTATTACTATCGAGCGGAGTTCTATGAAAAGCTTGGAAACAATGAAGCTGCGCTTGCCGATTATACAAAATCTATTGAACTTGACACTTCAAATAATATGGCATATTTCAAACGAGCGGCGGTTTATGAAAAAATGGGAGACACCAACGCAGCGCTTGATGACTATCAAACGATAATTGCGGATTGTTCAAACGATATTGAACGTGATAGTTCAGATTATTCCCGTTATTATCATCGCGCAAAGGCATATAAAAAACTGGAAAATAATAAATCGGCGCTTGCTGATTGCACAAGGGTGATTCAGATTTTAACCGAAGGAAACACTAAAGACTATATGTGGATGTTGCCGGAAATGTATTATTACCGTGGTCTTGCTTACAAGGCTCTTGATGATGAGACAAGGGCTAAAGCAGATTTTGAGACGGCCGTCAAACTTGATCCCAAAGAAGTCAAATACAGAGAGGCCCTAGGAGGAAAAGATGGCGTATAAGTGCATAAAATACGGTTCGTGTTCTGGTTCATCTGTCCGGCCTCTTACAGGAAGCTGTCGGCATCGCCCGCGAACTGGAAAGCGTGAAGGTGTAAGGAAAGAGGAGACATTGATGAAAAACAAACTCCGCATTTCTTTGTTTATATTGGCCTTAAGCCTTTTTTTTGTTACCTGTGGTTCGACACCTCAAGTAGATAAACCAGCGTCGAAATCAGTACAGCCGGTAGATCCTTTTTATACCGGAAGCGGCGGGAAGGATATAAGCCTTGCTATTCTTGCGCCAAAAACAACCGGCCTTACTAAAGATCAAGGTTATATTCCGGCATTGGTACAAGGGGAATTTGTCAGTAACTTTTCTGGCTATTCCGCATTATCCGTAATGGATAGGGAAAATCTGGATAATGTCTATGGTGAACTTTTATCAGGCTATTATGACGACCGTGACGAGGCGGGACTTGATTTAGGGCATTTGACCTCCACTGATTATTTAATGAATGGCAGTATCACAAAGACGGCGGCAGGCTACGCTCTTCAAATGCAAATTACCAAGACCGCCGATAAGATGACCGCAGCATCGTATTCAGGAACCTGTACTTTTATGGAACTGGACAACCTGACCGGCATACGGCGGGTATCTTTGGACTTACTTCAGAAAATGGGCATAGAACTCACGGACCGCGCAAAGACGGACCTGGCCGGAGCCGCTGCCGCAAACCACGTAAATGCCCAAACCGCTCTTGCACGGGGCATTACCGCACAGCAAGGCGGGACTGTGGTGGAAGCTTTGTCTTACTATTATCAGGCAGCCGCATTTGACCCCTCGCTTTTGGAAGCCGCCAACCGCGCCGACGTTGTGAGCGCCGGTATTTCCAGCGGCAACATCGGCACTAATGTCAGGAATGACATCGAACGCAGAAAAGAATGGCTGAAAATTCTGGAGGAAGCGGAAAATTACTTCAAAAACCATCAGCCATGGGAAATTGTCTATAACTTCGCGCTGACCCAGGGCGAAGTAGATTATGAACGCGAAACAGTATCTCTATCTTTTGATTTGGAAGTCCGCCCGACAGAGGATTGGAAAATCGTGCAAAGTCTGATAGACGGTTTGGATAAAACCGGAAAACGCGATGAATGGGGGCTTACATGGTGGCCGCTGACATCAAGGGTTTTTACCGATTATGTAAATGATGAATATGGCAGTCATTCACTAGAAAGATACATTGATAGGGCCGGCCTCTACTCCAAACGAACGACTATTGTCTGTGATTTGCTTAACGAGAAAGGGAAATTGCTTGCTTCTGAAACGGTCAATTGCATAAGTAAAGCAACTTTTGAAAAGAATGATTTCGCCAACTATACGGGAGGCCCACCAAAAAAAGGCTATATACAATGGGTAGGTAGCGATTATGGATATGTTATTCACAATGACGTTATTTCAACCGCTATGGGGGTACAAAAAGTTGTATTCAAAAATGTCAACGCCAATGACATTACTGAAAATATGACCGTTAAGATCATCAGCGTCAATGGTATTGTCGCTGAAAATTTAGCTAAAAATGGTTATATTAACATTTCTACGATGTAAAGAGAGACAAGGTGGGCGGATGTAAGGAGGGAATATGGCTATTCCCCATCTTGCTCAGTTATAGACTCATAAAGCTCCCTAATATGCCATTCCCAGGCCTCAACCAAATACGCCGGTTCCTCCGGCGCGGCAGAACAGCCAAAGGAAAGTACCCAGGCAAGCACTTTATAAAATTGGGTGCTTGAAAAACTAAGGACAAAATATTCATCCCCGGTATCTTCTATCTTTTGGTCATCGGTCCATTGCCGTTCTTCAATCTCAGGAAGGACATCATTAGAAAATTGAATACGGTAATTTTGCTTTTTACCTTCAAAAATACCAAAATAACTACTATTGTTTTTTGCGGTATAATCAAAATCCTGGGGGAGCTTAAACGTTTCATTGGTAAGAGACGCGTTTTTCATTCTTTGTAATGAGAATAGCCGAGTTGCTTCACGTTCCTCTGAATAGCCGTACAGATACCAGACACCGGTATCAAAGAGAAGCTGATAGGGCCGAACAAGCCGGGTATTGTGATCGGCATCTTGAGTGCCCTTATAGTCAAAGGTAATGATCCGGTTATCCCGAAGCCCTGTTGTAATTACTTCCCATATTTCAGGCTTTACCTGGGCCGAGGCCACGGATGGGACAATAATTCTCCTTTCAAACCAATCTGATTTTTCAGTTTCAGCAGTATCATCCTGCGATAAGGGAGCGGTGATTTCTTCCAAAAGACGTTTTGCTGAATCATAAAGAGGAGTATTTTTATATAATTCCAATAGGGATTTCGCCATCCCTAAAGCAAGCATGTCATTTGCGGCGGCATAGCGGGCCGGCAATCTGAATCCCTTCTCGGAAAAGTACCATCCCCGTTCCTTCGCATCATACTCGATAGGAGCATTTAGCATGTTCCGCATATACCCGATATCCCGGTAGATAGTGGCAGTCCCACACTCATATTTTTTGGCTAAATCGTTGACATTGGGGTACTTCCCGGAAGCAATCTGCCGTTCTATTGAATAAATCCTTGCCAATGTCGCCCGTGGTATACTTTTTCTTGTTTCCATTACCTTATATTATACTCCTTTGGTTAATCATGCACTGATGGGGCAATTATTTTCATATGAAAAATGCAAAATGCGTCAGACTTTAGTCTGCGCATTTTGCGAGACTTGTTCGAGAACCAACCGGGTTCTCTCACAAGTTCAATTTATATAAATATTGTATGTTTAGTAGGATATTTGTCTGCGTAAATATACAATTGCTTTTCCCTGCTGAAAAGATATATAATTATTTTACAGTTATCTAAAAATAGGGAGGAAGAAAATGCAAATTACGGATACAAAATACAGGAATTATGTGCAAATTCTTAAAGAAGAGCTGGTTCCCGCCATGGGCTGTACCGAGCCGGCGGCGATTGCCTATGCCGCCGCTTTGGCCCGGAAGGAGCTTGGCTGTCTTCCCGACCGGGTCCTTATCGAGGTAAGCGGCAATATCGTAAAAAACGTGAAAAGTGTGGTGGTGCCGAATACCGGGGGGCTTAAGGGGATTGAGGCCGCCGCTGCCGCGGGAATTGTGGCCGGTGATCCGGGAAAAAAGTTGGCGCTCCTCTCCGCTGTCAGCGGGGAGCAAAAAAAGGAAATCGAAGCCTATTTGAAATCCACCCAATTTGGGATACGGATGGCCGATACGGGCCGGATATTCGATATCATCGTTACCTGCTTCTCGGGGGATTCTTCGGCAAAGATACAGATTGCCGATTCCCATACCAATGTGGTTCTGATAGAGAAAAACGGGAAGGTCATCTATTCCGGCGGCGGGAAGGGGGAGAAGCGGGAGACCGACCGCAGTCTCCTTTCGGTGGCGGATATCATTGATTTTGCGGATATCCTGCGGATCGAAGATGTCCGGGAAACCATTGAGCGGCAGATTGACTTTAATTCGGCGATTTCCGCGGAGGGTCTCCGCGGGCATTACGGCGCCAATATCGGCCGGGTATTGAGGGCGGGCTACGGCAGTGATATAAAGCTCCGGGCAAAGGCCGCCGCCGCCGCCGGCTCCGATGCCCGGATGAGCGGCTGCGAACTGCCGGTGATCATCGTTTCCGGGAGCGGCAACCAGGGCATGACCGCGTCCCTGCCGGTAATTGAATACGCAAAGGAACTCAAGACGGACAGGGAGTGTCTGATCCGTGCCCTGGCGGCGGCGGACCTTATCACCATACACCTTAAAACCGGCATCGGCCGGCTTTCCGCCTATTGCGGTGTGGTCAGCGCCGGGGCCGGGGCCGGGGCGGGCATCGCCTATCTCCACGGGGGCCGGATGGAGGAAATTGCCCACACCATCGTCAATGCCCTGGCGATTGATTCGGGGATGGTCTGCGACGGGGCAAAGCCCTCCTGCGCCGCGAAGATAGCCACCGCGGTGGACGCGGGGATCATGGGTTATGAGATGTATAAAAACGGACAGCAGTTCTACGGCGGGGATGGTATCATCGCAAAGGGTGTGGAAAATACCATCAAAAACATTAACCGTCTCGGAAAGGAGGGAATGAAGGAGACGGACAAGGAGATTATCAGGATCATGCTGAACGAATAGAAAAATTTTAAGGAGAACAAAACATGAGTAAGGTGTTTTCGAGCCTGCCTTTCAGGCTGATTGTGGCGCTGGTTATCGGCATCATTGCCGGTCTTGTGGCAAACGAGGCGGTGATGAATGTGGTAGTGACCTTGCAGAGTTTGGCGGGGGAACTGATCTTTTTCTGTGTACCCCTGATCATCATCGGTTTTATTGCCCCGTCCATAGCCCGGTTGGGAAATAATGCGTCAAAGATCTTCGGCATCGCCCTGGCGCTGGCCTATATTTCCAGCGTCGGCGCGGCTTTCATGTCCATGGGCGCGGGATACGGCATTATCCCTTATCTCAACATCGAAGCGAATCTGGTTAAAACTCAGGAGCTGCCGCCGGTACTTTTTAAACTGCAGATCCCCCAGATTATGTCGGTAATGAGCGCCCTGGTCCTGTCGGTCCTTATCGGACTGGCGGTGTGCTGGAACAAGGCAACGGTTTTCGGTTCCCTGCTGGATGAATTTCAGCGGATCGTTATTTCCATTGTTACCCGGGTGATCATCCCGGTACTGCCCTTCTTTATCGCCTTTACCTTCTGTTCCCTGGCCTACGAAGGGGCCATTACCAAACAGCTTCCCGTTTTCCTCGTTGTTATTCTCATCGTTCTGGCAGGGCACTTTATCTGGATGGCCCTGCTCTACGGTATTGCCGGGGCCTATTCAGGGAAAAGTCCCTTTAGGGTGATCCGCCACTACGGGCCGGCCTATCTTACCGCGGTGGGCACCATGTCCTCCGCGGCAACCCTGCCGGTGGCCCTGCGCTGCGCCCAGAAATCCGGTGCCCTGCGGAAAGATATGGTGGACTTCGGCGTGCCCCTGTTCGCAAACATCCACCTCTGCGGATCGGTGCTCACGGAAGTTTTCTTTGTGATGACCGTTTCCAGGATCCTCTACGGCGTTCTCCCCGATCCGGGAACCATGGTGCTCTTCTGCCTGCTCCTGGGGGTCTTTGCCATCGGCGCGCCCGGTGTCCCCGGAGGAACGGTGATGGCGTCTCTGGGCCTCATCATCAGTGTGCTCGGCTTTGACACCGGCGGTACCGCCCTGATGCTGACCATCTTTGCCCTGCAGGACAGCTTCGGCACCGCCTGCAATGTTACCGGCGACGGCGCCCTTACCCTGATCCTCACCGGTTATGCGGAAAAGCATAAACTGGAGGAACAGAAAATAGAGTTGGCTTTATAGCCGGTTGCCCTTCCCTCGGACTTACCGGTAAAGACAGGCGGGGGAGGGGCATCCTTGGCGCTCATGGGCATAGGAAGCTGGCCTGATTAGCTGGACATAAATCACCGCCCCTGCTAGAGTTTATCCGTATTGGGGGGTTAATACTCTGCGGCTTGCCGCATTCTATGCGTATTAAAATACATGTCCGGCAGCCTTTTTGGCTCTTAAAACAAGGCCGCAAATTTGATGGACTCATAAAAAGCCTCGGTAGCCGGACCCTGTGGGTCAGGCGGCTTGTGTCAGGCGATACGGTCGAAGCCCGGTCCCGAAAGCACATCCTTGTCTGGAACGGCGCCGCCAATGTCGCGGGAAACCTGGCGGGGGGCAATTTCCTCGTGGGCCTCTATGCGGTGATCCATGTGAGCGATCTGCTCCTGGGGACCCTTACCACCCTTATCCAGTTCTGCAACATCTTCCAGATACTGAGCCCCCTGCTCCTGGACCGGTTCAAGCGGAAAAAACAGATTCTCCTGATAACCCGGATCATCTACTATGTTTTTTTTATCATTGTCATCGGCGCCATACCCTTTGTCCCCGGTGATGACGGATTCCGGGTCGGCCTTCTTCTGACCGCCACCGTTTTCGCGAACCTGATCAATGCCCTGGCAGCGCCGGGCTATTCGGTCCTCCACATCCGCTCTATTCCCAATGATTTCCGGGCGGATTTTTTCTCAGTCCTTAACCTGTTAAACAGTGTCTGCGTCTATGTATTTATCCTGCTCTGCGGTTATGTGGTGGATTTTTTCCGGGATCGCGGGAGCCTCCTGGCGGGGATTACCGCGGTGCGGATCATCGCCCTCTGCTTTGCGGCCCTGGAAATTTATACCCATATCAATATCCATGAATTTGATGAACCTGAGGGGGAAAATAAGCATCCCCGGCTGAACCCCTTCCTTCCCCTGAAAAACAGGGAGTTTACCATCTGCACCCTCCTTACGGGGCTGAACAGTTTCTTCAGCAATATTCCGGGGATGTACTACAGCTCCTATCTGGTGAATGATGTGGTCGCCCCTTTCAGGTTTCTGGGCTTTGTTACCTTTCTTTCGGTTCCCATCATGATACTGGTGATCCCCATCTGGAACCACGTCATCCGGAAAATTTCCTGGTTCCGCACCATTTCCATCGGTTTCCTGCTCCTTTCCGGCCATTATTTTATCCTGCCCTTTGTGAGCCGGGGGAATTATATGTACCTGTACACCCTCTCAATGATCTATTATTTTTCGATAGTCCCCGGGGTGAACATCGTTTCCGCCAATCTGCCCTACTACCGGCTCCCTGAGGGGGGGCGGACTACCTTTCTGGCCTTTTATACCAGTTTTAACAGCTTTATGGCCATGCTGGGCCTTTTTTGCGGGAGCATTTTTATCGCCAGGACCGGCGCCCTGCGCCTGACCCTTTTCGGCTGGTCCATGCAGAACAAGCAGTACATGATGATTATTACCGGCGTCCTGCTTTTCTGCCTGGGGCTGATGTATCACTTTATTGCGAAAAAAGAAAAGGGGACACTCTAAACGGATCTATGCATCCTTCGGCCGCATATCCTGGACTCGTGCGGGTTCAGTCTACGCGTTCTTTGGCCGCATATCCTGAACTCGCTTGGCTTTGCCCTCCGACACGGGGAGGCTCCCTGATTCGTGGAGTTCCACCCGCGGGTTGATGGTGATGCTGGCCTGCAGGGTTTTGCGGATCTTTTCCCTGAGGGCGTTCAGGGGCCGGGCATCGTCCATGAAGATGTCCTGGCCCACTTCGGTCTTGACCGTGAGCCGGTCCAGGACACCCTCTTTTTCCACCACGATAAGGTAGTTGTTCCCCACCTCTTTCATGGACATGATCACTTCCTCGATCTGGCTGGGGAAGAGGTTCACCCCGTTGATGATCAGCATGTCGTCGGTGCGGCCGGTGATCCGGTGGAGGCGGCGGTGGGTACGGCCGCAGGCGCAGGGCTCGGTGTAAAAGCTGGAGAGGTCCCGTGTGCGGTAGCGCAGCATGGGGGTGGCCTCCCGGCAGAGACAGGTGAGGACCAGTTCCCCGGTTTCGCCGTCGGGCAGGGGTTCCAGGGTGTCGGGATCGACGATCTCCGCGATGTAGCCGTCCTCCCAGATGTGGAGGCCGTTTTTGGCCTGGCACTCAAAGGCCACCCCGGGGCCGTTCATCTCCGAAAGGCCGTAGGAATTGTACACGTCGATTTTGAGGAGTTCCTCAATGCGGCGGCGGGTGTCCTCCGAATAGGGCTCCGCCCCGGCAAAGGCCTTCCGCAGTTTGATGCTGTCCCGGCTTACCCCTTCTTCCCGCATTTTGGATTCCACGTGGAGGAGGAAGCTGGGGGTGGCGTGGACCACGGTGGTACCGAAGTCCTGCATGAGTTTGAACTGCCGGGTGGTGTTCCCGCTCCCCGAGGGGATCACCAGCATCCCCACTTCTTCGCCTCCGGCGTGGAAACCCAGGCCCCCGGTAAAGAGGCCGTAGGTGATCATGTTCTGGAATACGTCGGCCTTGTTGCAGCCCGTGGCGTAGATCGACCGGGCCACGAAACTGGTCCAGCGGCTAAGATCTTCTCTATTGAAGTAAATCGTCGTGGGTGTGCCGGTAGTCCCGCTGCTCGCGTGGAGCCGGACCACCTCGTCCCGCGGGATACTGAGGAAGCCGTAGGGGAAGCCGTCCCGCAAATCGTGCTTGGTGGTAAAGGGAATCTTTCGAATATCCGCAAGACTTTTGATGGCATCGGCGCTTGAGATCCCCGCCTTGCCGAACCGTTCTTTATAGAAGGGTGTCCGCAGGGCCTGGCCCACCGCGGTTTTGAGTGCGCCAAGCTGGTACGCTTCCAACTCCGGCCGGGGGAGGGTCTCCATTTTTTGGTTCCAGTATTGGTAGGTCATGATGCCGCATTCCGTCCCAAGGTAAAGGCCTTCCGGTTTGCCTCGCCCACTGCGGCGTCCTTACCGGCGAACATGGCGGTAATCGTGTTTTCCAGGGTTTCCGGTTTTAAAGGCAGGAAGGGCGATGCGGCCCCCACCATCACCATGTTGACCGCACGGGCAAGGCCCGCTTCTTTTGCCAGACTTGCCGCTTCCACAATACGCGAAAGGGGAAAGTCTTCGATGGCCTTAAGGATAGCCGGGATTTCCGGGTAGTTGGGGATGTTGATGAAGGGTTCCGCCGCGGTCACCAGCGCCCCTTCGGGAGAAAGCCACGCGGTGTAGCGGAGGCTTTCCAATGGTTCCATGGAGATGATGAGGTCCGCGCCGCCCTGGGGCACCAGGTCCGACGCGATGGTTTTATCTGATATGCGAAGATGGGCCAGCACCGCGCCCCCCCGCTGGGCCATGCCGTGGACCTCGGACTGGCGCACCGTAAGGCCCTCTTTAACTGCCGCCTTGGCGATGATGGCGGCAATGGAGAGGACCCCCTGTCCGCCCACGCCCGCAAGGATGATGTCTTTCTTCATTTGGCAACTCCCTTTGCCTGTGCGGCCTTTTGCCGTTTGCGGAAAGCCTCAAGGCACTCTCGGCGGAAGATCACCACCGAAAGGCCCCGGTATTCGACTTCCGCCTTGAGCTTTGCGGCGTTTTCATCCAGAAGTTGACGTTTCGCTTCCAGTTCCAGCAGGTGTTCCGGCCTGACCCCCAGGCCCAGGATGAGGGCCTTGAGTTTATCGGAGCTTACCATGGTTTCCTGACAGCCGGTCATGGCCACGATGGAATTGTCCAGGATGATCAGGGTCATGGGGGTGTCGGCGCTTATTGCGTCGATAAGGCCGGTGATCCCCGAATGGATAAAGGTTGAATCTCCGATAACGCCGATGGCATAGGGGATGCCCGCCTCGGCGGCGCCCCGGGCCATGCCCACGGAAGCGCCCATGCAGACGATGGTCTCCGGCACCTCGTAGGGCGGGGTGGCCCCCAGGCTGTAACAGCCGATATCGGATAATACCGCCACACTGGGGTGTTTCGGCGCCGGGTCAAGTTCGGTCACCACTTTTTTGATGGTCTCGTAACTATCCCCATGGGGGCAGCCCTGGCAGAGCTGGGGAGGACGGCCGGGTAACGTTGACAATGTCACACCGGCGGCATTTAACACATTTGGCCGGGGAGGAAGCCCCAGGCTTTTGCGGACATTGTCTGGGTCCAGTTCACCGGTCCGGTTTACCGGGCCGCTGTTCCCTGAGCCGTCCCCCAGCTTCCCCGCAACCGCAACGGTTTGGGGCAGTATCCCCCGGAGTTTTTCTTCAATAAGGGGCTGGCCTTCTTCGATCACCAAAACCTTTTCCGCCTTTTCGCAGAGTTTACGGATGGATTCCTCAGGCAGGGGATAGGCCCCGATGTGGAGCCGGGCCGGCGCTTTGCCGCCGCGGGCAACGATGAGGTCATCAAGGTTTTCTTCGTAGTAGTTACCCCCCAGGCCGCCGGTAATCACCGCAAAACTTTGGTCCCTGTTTTCAAGCTCAAGGGAGTTGACGGCGTGGGAACGGGACCATGCGGTAATGTCCTTCTGCTTTTCGATCAGAGAGGCGTAGTTCCGCCGGGCGTATACGGGGAGGAGCATCCACTGGGTCTTGTCATTCCCCTTGCCCGCCGGGTTCTGCCCTATACTGGCACGGACCGTAACGGCGGCCCGTGCGTGGGACAGCCGGGTCGTGAGCCGAAGCATCACCGGCACATGGAAGCGCTCGGAAACATCAAAGGCTTCACGGGCCATATCGTAGGCTTCCTGCTGGTTCCGGGGCTCCAGGCAGGGGATCATGGCAAAATTCGCGTAAAACCGGGAATCCTGCTCGTTCTGGGAACTGTGCATCCCCGGATCATCCGCCACGGCGATCACGAGGCCGCCCTTGATCCCCAAAAGGCTGCCGTTGATAAAGGGGTCCGCAGCCACATTAAGGCCCACGTGCTTCATGGTGACCATGGAACGCCGCCCCGCAAAGGAGGTCCCCAGCGCCGCTTCCAGGGCGGTTTTTTCATTGGCGCACCACTGGGCGCGGACCCCCTTTGCCTGGGGATCGTCCTGCAAATATTCCATAATTTCCGTGGAGGGGGTGCCGGGGTAGCCGTAGGCGGCGCTTAAACCCGCGTGGACAGCGCCGAGGGCCGCCGCTTCATCCCCTAAAAGGGCCTGTTCGTTCAATTTTGATTCTCCTATTGATGAAAGTGAAGGTATGAAAAATTCTCCGGTATATGCGAATCGTAGACCCCGTGCTCGTTGAGGGCCCAGCCGGGGCTTTCCGTTACGGTCTTGTTGTGGTAGCGCAGGGCCTCAAAGCGGAAAAAGGCCGCCCGGAGGGTATCCCCTTCGGCAGGGGGAAAGGTTTTGTTGGGCTGCAGCTTCCGCAGCCCCTCCCAAGGCAGGGCGATCTCCACGGTCCAGCCGCGATCCAGGCTTTTTCCGTCATTGATGACGCCGTCCACCTTCACCGCTGTCTTGAGACCGGGAAAGTCCCAGTCCATAAAGGCCCAGCGCTTGCCCCGTGGGTGTTTGCCGTAGCGGGTTGGGTCCTGGAAGCCTGAAAGGACATCGATATCGTGGGAATAGAGGTCGAATTCCGGGGTATCGAAGCGGCTGCCTTGTTTCAGGGCGTCCTGATAGACGAAAAAGACCTCGTACACCGTGTTCAGGGCGTTGATTTCAAGCTCGTAGTAGCAGTCTTCCCCATCCAGGAAGAGTTCCACGTCATTATCGAACCAGACAAAGGAGTCCCGTTTGGTTTGGCTGGCCCGCACCGTTGGTTCTTCCAACCAGTAGGCCGCATAGAGGTACTTGTCATCCCAAAGGCTGGCCATGCGGGTGTCGAAAAAGGCGGGTTCTCCGCTCACCATGTCCACAAAACGCCGGGATTTCGGCGCCCCCTGCCATTCAGCCTTGGTTAAATCGCCGTCAATGGTCAGGGGGCCGCTTATCTTGTTACTCGTATAATGGACGATCCGGTCTTCGGGAATAAATCTGTCTGAACTCATACAAACTCCTCTATACTTGACTGGGGAATTGTATCTATAATGGTGATATATATTCAAGCAACGAAGGAGAAAACTATGAAAAGAGTGTTTTTAGTGACGGCCCTGACGGTGACCATGCTGGCTGCTGTCTTTGCGGGCGGGCAAAAGGCGTCAGGCGGCGCCAGCGGGAATGTGACCCTTACGGCCTACATGCAGATCGATCCGGTGGACCCCCAGTACACCTACTGGCAGCCGACACTGGACGCGTTCTACGCGAAGTACCCCAACATCAAGATTGAGTTTGAGTATGTGAGCGGCGAGCCCTTCCACCAGAAGTTCCAGGCCATGGCGGCCAGCGGGGACATTCCGGATCTGTTTACCCTGTACCCCAGTCCCCGTTCCGGCTACGTCATCAACCGGGGCATGGTAAAGGACCTGCGGCCTTATCTGACCGACGAGATCAAATCCCATTATCCCGCGTCCATTTGGGATGCCCAGGGAAAGAACGGGGAAGTGTACATCATTTCCCCCAACATGGCGATTGGTACGATTGTCTATGTGAATACCAAACTCCAGAAAGAGCTTGGGCTTACCAATCCCAGGACCCTGGATGAGCTGATTGCCCAGGGTCAGGCGATCCGGGCCGCGGGGAAGACGCCCCTGATGTTCGGTAACCAGGGAGTCTGGCAGGCCCAGTCCCTGCTCCTCTCCTGCCTTGTGGAACGGACCGGCGGCAAGGAATGGTTCGACCGGGCCCGCGCAGGGACAGCGAAATTCACCGACAAGCCCTTTGTGGACGCCCTGGCGGCGATTAAGCAATTGGTGGATACCCAGACCTTCCCGGCCGGGGTGAACCAGCTCAGCGGTCTTGATGCCCGCAACGCCTTTATCCAGGGGAATGCGGTGTACCTGCTCAACTCCGGCTGGAGTATCGGCGGGGTGAGGGAAGCGGCCCCTGCGGCGGATTATGCCCAGTACGAGATCATCCCCTTCCCGGCGCTGCCCAATGAAGCGGCCCCCAACTCCAACGCCGTTTCCTTAGGGGAAGCCCTGGCTATAAACAACAAACTCACCGGGGCAAAGGCCGACGCCGCCTTTGCGTTCATCAGCTTTATCTATGGTGAAGTCGGCTCCGACCTCTTCATGAAGACCGGCAACCTCCCCACCTACAAGCTGGACTATTCCAAATACACGGTGGACAGCGTGAGCCAGAACTACATCGACCGGATCACCACCCAGACCATGGGTTATATCATTGACGGTGTGATGGACGGCGAAGGCTGCGACAGCATCCTCAACCCCGGCATCCAGGCGGTAATGCTCGGCACCAAGACCCCCGCCGGACTTGCCGCGGAATACGAAGCCTGGGTTGCGGCCAACGATTCTAATCGAAAGAAGTAACCGGGTAAAAAATTTACCACGAACCGCAAAACAACACGAACAAAAACATGAAAATGGAAACAACAAGTTCGTGTAGTTTGTGTGGTTCGTGGTTAAAATGTTTCGGATAATTCTTGGGGGTTTTCATGTATTACCGGCTTTCAAAAAAAGTAAGCTACTTAAGTTTTCTGCTCCCCGCGTTTCTCATCTATATCACCATCATGATTTTCCCCATCCTGTTCAGCGTGTTTCTGGGCTTTAATGAATGGAAGGGCTACGGTGAGATGAAGTTTGTGGGGCTTGCAAACTACGCCCGGATGTTTGGGGATGAGGTCTTCCGCATGGGCCTGCGCAACAACATTATGATTGTCCTCGTCTCCGTGTTCGGCCAGATTCCCCTTGGGCTGCTTCTGGCCTATATGCTGTACCGCAAGATGGTAAAGAAGGCGGACTTTTTTGAGGTCCTCATCTTCCTGCCGATTACGATTTCCTCGGTAATCATCGCCCAGCTGTGGAACCGCATTTTTTCCCCGGTGGGTATTCTTACCGCCCTTATTAGAATTGCTACCGGAAACCCCGATTACATCATGACCATGGCGGAAAATAAATACCTCGCCATTGTCCCGATCATGCTGGTACTGCTCTGGCAGCATACGAGCCTTTATATGGTTATCTTTCTTGCCAATTTGCAGCGGATTCCCAATTCCCTTATTGAGGCGGCCCAGCTTGAGGGCGCCGGGGAAGGCATTATTTTTCTGCGGGTTATTACCCCCATGATGGGTTACGTTATCTTTATCAATTCTGTTCTGGCAATTTCCGGGAGCTTTAAGAGCTTCGATTTGATATATTCCATGACCGCCGGCGGGCCCGCCCACTATACCGAGGTTATCGCCGTCTACATGTACAACACCACCTTTGTGCATCAAAACTACGGATACGGCAGCGCCCTGTCGATCATTATCATCCTGTTTATCGTGGTGTCGCTGGGCATCATCCGGGCAGTGTCGAAACTATTCAAGCTGGCGTAGGGAGGACATATGCAGACAGTATCTCTCGCACAACGGACATCCCTCCCCTGGCGCATCAGCGCATATATTCTGATGTTTCTTTTTGCGGTGCTCACGGTGTTCCCCCTGCTCTGGCTGGGCTATTCTTCATTAAAGCCCCATGCTGAAATCGTGATGCATCCCCTGGCGCTGCCGGAAAACCCCTCCTTCAATAATTTTGTCCGCGCATGGAGCATTGGGGGCCTCGGGGCGGCCCTGGCAAACAGCGGCATCTATACCATCGTGTCTACGGTTGCGTCCCTGTTCCTGGCCCTGGCCGCCGCCTTCGCCCTGACCAAGTTCCCCTATAAAAAAAGCAATTCTTTCTTTACCGGCGCATTTGCCATGGGGCTGATGCTTACGGTACACGCGGTGATTATCCCCCTGTTTCTGGTGGAAGTGAAGCTGGGGATCGTCAACCGCCGCACCGGGGTTATCCTGCCCTATATCGCCTTTTCTCTCCCCATGTCGATTATGATAGCGATTTCGTATATCCGGGGCATTCCTGACGCGATTATCGAGTCAGCGGAAATTGACGGCGCCAAATACCGTTATATCTTTTGGCGTATGATAGTGCCCCTGTCAACCCCGGTGATCGCCACCATGGTGATCCTCTCCTTCCTGTCCCACTGGAATGAGTTCCTGTTTGTCTTTATCTTCACCACCAAGACGGCCCTCAAGAGCCTCCCCGTGGCGATTACCCAGTTTGCGGGGAGGACCAATACCGAGTACGGCTTGCAGTACGCATCCCTGGTGATCGGAATTCTCCCCATGATCATTTTCTATTTCTTCTTCCACGCCCAGCTTATCAAGGGCTTTGGGGAAGGGGCCTTAAAAGAGTAAAGGAGCGAAATATGCGTATATTAGTCGGCGGCATGGGTCACGAATCCAATACCCTGAACCCCATTATTACCGGGGAGAATGACTTTGTAATCACCAGGGGGGAGGCACTGTTGAATCCCAATTGGTCCCCCCAATCTTCCGCTGCCGGGGTCATTGCAACCCTGAAGGCCGCGGGCTGCGAAATCGTACCGGTCCTGCAGGCCCGGGCCGTGCCCAACGGGGTGGTATCCGCTTCATTTTATCAGAAGACCAAAGCTGAATTTTTGCAGCGTGTCCGGGACGCCATTGCGGAAAGCCCCATTGACGGGGTCTGCCTTTCCCTCCACGGTTCCATGAAGGTTGAAAATCTGGGCTGCGCCGAAGGGGACTTGGTGGGCAGTATCCGGGAACTCCTGCCGGAGATACCCTTTACCGCCGCCCTGGACATGCACGGCACGATTACCCCGGAACTGCTGCGGACCGTGAACGGCTTCGCCGCTTACAAGACAGCGCCCCACATCGACTGCGCGGAAACCGGGGCTCTTGCCGCCGGGATGCTGCTTGAGGCCCTTAAAACCGGCAAGCGGCTCTACACCGCATACCGCAGGGTGCCCATGCTTATCGCCGGTGAAAAGTCCGAGTCCGAGGCGGAACCCATGCGTTCCCTCATCGAAGCCTGTTGTCAGGCGGAGAAGCGGCCCGGTATACGGGCGGCTTCGTTCCTTCTGGGCTTCCCCTGGGCGGACAATGAACATAACGCCGTTTCCGCACTGGTTACCAGCCTTGCGGATCTTGGCCCGGCTGCTTCTGTCGGCACGGCCGACCCCGCCATTGAAGCCGCGGAGAGCGCCGCGGAAGAACTGGCCGCCGCCTTCTGGCAGCGCCGCAAGGACTTCGTGTTCCGCAGCGAATACTACGATTCCGAAGGGGCCATGAAGGCGGCCTATCAGGCAGTGCTGGAGAAAAAGGAAGGCCCCGTATTCGTCTCCGACTCCGGGGATAACCCCACAGCGGGAGCCGCCGGGGACGCCACGGACCTGCTGGAAAAGATCATCGCAACCATGGACACTGTGGATAAACTCCCAACGCCCCTCTTATACAGCGGCTTTTACGACGCCCCAGCCGTCGCCGCCTGCATTAAGGCCGGTGTTGGCGCCACCATTGACACCACGCTTGGGGGCAACTGGGATACGGTGAACGGCAAAAAGATCCCCCTCCGCCTTGAGGTGCTCAAGATCGTCCGGGACTTCGGCCCCTATAAGTCGGACCTGGTTTTCGCGGCCCACCGGAACATCCGCTTCACCATCACTTCAAAACACATCGGCTTTGGGGACGAGGAACTCCTCCCCGCTTTGGGTGTGAACGCCGCCGACTACTGCCTCGTTGTGGTCAAACTCGGCTACCTGGAACCCTGCTTCCGCAGCATAGCCAAGCGGGCCATCATGGCCACCTCCAGGGGCTGCTCCAATGAAGTGCTGGAAACCATCCCCTACAAAAAGGTCAGGCGGCCCCTGTACCCGCTGGACAGGGATATGGAGTTATAAGCGCCTGCTATATCGCGTCGAACGCTTTCTCCAGCAATTCCTTATCCGGCTTGGCGGTAAATTTCGACACCACCGGCACCACAATAAAGGGTACTACGATAGCGATGGATGCGGCCAAAGGTGAATTGGACGCCCCCAGGGTAAAGAACAGGGCGATTTCCACAGCCAGGCCTGAGATGAGTCCTGCGTATGCCCCGGCCTTGGTAACCTTTTTGGAGTAGAGCCCCAGGATGTAGGGGGCGGCGAAGGAGCCGGAGACCGCGCCCCAGCTCAGGGACATGAGGTAGACAATGATGCTGATCTGGAACCGGGATATAAAATAGGAAATGATGATAAAAACCGCCGAAAGGAAGCGCATCATGGCCACGGAAGTGTCCTTGCCGTTTTTGGTTTCCAGTTTGACCGGGGCAAGATCGATGACTACCGATGAGGAAGACACCAGCACCAGCGACGACAGGGTGGACATTGACGCGGAAAGCACCAGCAGCATGATCAGGGCCAGGAGGACCTGCGGCAGGTGGCCGGTGAGCAGGGTGGGAACGATCAGGTCGTAGAGGATCTTCCCGTTTGCGTCTTTTGGGATTGTGTTCAAATCAAAAAAGACATGGGAAAAGGCCCCGGTTGAATAGGCGGCAAAACCGATCATCAGGGCAAAGATCGTGGTAACAATCGCCGCCTTGGGGATCACCGCCTCGTTTTTGATGGCGTAGAATTTCTGAGTCATCTGGGGCAGGCCCCAGGTACCGAAGCTGGTCATAAACACCAGGGAAATCACCGTCAGCACCGAAGGCTGATTGATGCCCAGCACCGGGCTCTGCCCTGCGGGGGGCACATGGCTGGGATAGACGGCGATCACCTTCTTCACCATCTCGAAGTAGCCGCCGCCCTGGCCAGAAAGGACGGCGATCATCACCGCGGCGCCGACAAACATGATGATCCCCTGGATAAAGTCCGTGACGGCAATGGCGAAGTAGCCGCCCAGGATCATATAAACCCCGGTAAAGGCGATCATGACAAGGAGGGCGATGTCGTAGGGGATGTGGAAGACCGCCTCAAAGAGGTGGCCCAGCCCCTTGAACACCGAGGCCGAGTAGGGCAGCAAAAAGAAGAAGATGATCGAGGCCGCCACGGGCTTTAAGTGTTTGGCCCCGTAACGCTCCTGGAGGAAGGCGGGCATGGTCATGGTGTCCAGGTTCTGGGTCATGCGCCGGGTGCGGCGGGCCAAAACCAGCCATGCCGCCAGGGCGCCGACAAATGCGTTGCCGATGGCTATCCACAGGGCGTTAATGCCGAACTGCCAGCCCTGGGTCCCGGCAAAGCCGATAAAGATCACCGCCGAAAAATAGGATGTTCCGTAGGCAACCGCGGACACCCAGGGGCCCAGGGTCCTGCCGCCCAGAAAAAAATCCCCCAGGGTCTTGGTTTTCTTCATACCCCAGACGCCGACCCCGGTCATTATTGCCAAAAACACCACCAGAAAAACAACGCCGATATTGACATTTTCCACGATTGAATCCTTAAGCATTGAAAATATTGAGCCTAATTATACCAAGGGGATTCCCTTTATTCCATCCCGTGTTTTTTGCGGCAACTTTACCCATCCCCAAAAATCTGCTATACTACATATAAGGTTCAGAGCATAAATGAAAGTCAGTATTATCATTCCTGCCCTTAATGAAGAGGAACTGCTCCCAAAACTCCTGGACAGCATCAAAAATCAGGATTTTGATGATTACGAGGTTATCCTGGCGGATGCCCATTCAAAGGACCGGACCCGGGAAATCGCCGCATCCTACGGCTGCAAGGTGGTGGACGGGGGGCTTCCCGCGGCAGGGCGGAACGCCGGGGCCAGGGCAGCTACGGGGGAATTCCTTTTTTTCCTTGACGCCGATGTGGTCCTGCCGCCGGGGTTTATCCGGAATGTGTACGATGAGATGCAGGACCGGTATATTGATCTGGCCACCTGCGAGATAAGGCCCCTTTCGGAGTATCAGATGGACCGCATCGTCCACCGGCTGATGAACCTGGCGGTGCTCCTCAATATCTATATCGATCCCAAGGCCTTTGGTTTCTGCATCTTCGTGACCAAGCGGCTTTTTGACCGTATCGGCGGTTTTGACGAGACCATCTATGTGGCTGAGGACAATGATTTTGTAAAGCGGGGATCGGTCTACCGGCAGCTCCGGTTTTTGACTTCCGCCTGTATCATGGTAAGTATCCGGCGTTTTGAAAAGGAAGGCCGCCTTGCCTATGTGATGAAGGGGATAAAACTCAACCTGTACCGGACCTTTAAGGGTGAAATCCGCAATGACGAGGTGGTTAAGTACGAATTTGACGCCTTTAACAAACCCAGTGCAGAGGACATAAACTTCTTCAATAAAATTGAGCAGCGGCTGCTGAAAATGGAAGAACATTCCCGGCGCTTCAGCCATAGGGCCCTGAAACAGACCAAGGAGCGGAACCTGAAGGACCTGCAGCCCCGGTTCCAGGAATATTCCCACCTTATTGAGGAACTGGAAAGCTATCTCAGTAAAAAACAGCGCCGTAACAGGCGCCTGTTCTGGTGGAAGAACCTCTTTAAAAAGAAAGCCCAGTAGTTATGGCGTCTTTTGTTGATCTTGGGGTGGACCCCTTTTTCACCGCCCGCCTGTCCGTGCGGAACATCTATTCCCCCACAACGATTCAGGAGCAGGTGATTCCCCTGCTCCTGGCGGGGGACAACGTGCTCTTCCGTTCCGCCACGGGCACCGGCAAAACCTTTGCCTACCTTATCCCGATCTTTCAGCGGCTTATGGCTTCCCCGGCGGATTCGTCAGGGCCGCTTGTCCTCATTGCAGCCCCCACCTATGAACTCTGCGCCCAGATTAAGGAAGAGGCGGACTTTCTGCTGAAAGAGACATCCCTTAAGGTGAACCTGCTCATCGGTTCTGCCAATACCGGTCGTCAAATTGATGCCCTGAAAAAAGACCGGCCTGCGATCGTGGTGGGGAACCCCGGACGGCTCCTGATGCTTTCCCGCATGGGCAAGCTCAAGCTCCGGGAAGTACGTTTTCTGGTTTTGGATGAGGGGGACCGGCTTACCTCGGATGATCTTTTTCGGGAAACCGCTGAACTGGCCGCCCTGCTGCCGCCCGCGCGCATTTCCGCATCCTGTTCCGCCACGCTCCCCACAAAAACACGGGAGCGGCTCCAGCCGCTCCTGGGGGCTTTCAAAACAACGGAGACCGAAGAGCAGGAGATCCTCCGGGAGCGGATAAGCCACTGGGCCCTGTTCAGCGAGAACCGGCGGAAGATCGACACCCTCCGTTCTTTTATTGCGGCGGCGGACCCCGGCGGCCGTAAGGGCGCCTTCAAGGCCCTGGTGTTTTCAGGCGGGGGAGGGCAGCCGGGGATCATCCTGTCCCGGCTCCAGTACAACGGGATCAATGCGGCGGGGCTTTACGGGGACATGGACAAGAAAAAGCGGAAGGAAGCCATCGACGGTTTCCGTTCCGGGAAAATACCGGTGCTCATTTCCAGTGACCTTGCCGCACGGGGCCTGGACATCCCCGGCATTACCCACGTGATCGCCCTGGACCTAAGCGCCGATGACGGGGCCTACATCCACCGCGCAGGCCGTACCGCCCGTGCGGGCAAGCGCGGCATCATGGTCACCATCGGTGACGGGGACGAGATGCGCCGCCTCGCCAATCTGGAAAAGCGGCTGGGACTGACCGTATACCCCAAGGCGCTGTATAAGGGAAAGATTGTGGCGCCGGACATTGATGAGTAATGTTTTATGGAACCTTGATGTTTCCCAAAAAAAGGGCTATATTCATTTACATGAACGGGAACGGCAGGGCGTATCTGCACGGCGCATCATATAACACACATATAAACCGCCGCGGTGTAAGTAC